>DFBG01000162.1:36936-42311 GCA_002367305.1 Actinobacteria bacterium UBA3086
AGATCTCGAAACACTAGATTTGACTACTTCCCCTCTTGGGGGGCAAAATAGCGTTACTGGGGTCAACCAGTAGCATCACCGTCGTAGTAGTAGTTGCAGTAGCAGTAGCAGTCGTAGTCCAGTCGTAGTAGGAGGATGTAGCCATGACCCTGGCTCAGGCGCGCAAGCGCTATCCCATGGTGCCCAGCGAGATCGTGAAATGGGCAGTCGAGAACATCGCCGACGTTTCTGACCTTGAGCGCGGTCTGTCGCGCCTCGAGGCCGCCAAGCGAGTCCAGATCAAGTACTCCGCGGCGTAGTCTCCACCTCAGTTAATCTGTTTCGCTCACCGGGCGGCGAGTGAGCCGTTCCGGTGTTTGGCGTGTCATAGCGCACCCAGTGCGTCCGTAGATACAAGAAGACCGCCTAATTAGGCGGTCTTCTGTTCATACATGGAGGCGACGCCCGGAATCGAACCGGGGATAAAGGCTTTGCAGGCCTCTGCCTTACCGCTTGGCCACGTCGCCATGTGGCACCAGGTGTGCCGTTCTATCAAAGAAGGTTGGTCGCTTGGGCTTGATCCGCGCCCTACTGACCAACCCTCTGTGGAAATCATGGAGCGGACGAAGGGATTCGAACCCTCGACCCCCACCTTGGCAAGGTGATGTTCTACCACTGAACTACGTCCGCGCGCTTGAGCAGTGTACCAAGGTGTTTGGGGGCTGGCAAGAGAGTTCTCATAGGAGCTCGGAGAACCTCCTCAAGGTTCATGGAGCGGTTCAAGATTGGGGGTGGCGTATCCGCAGAAAGTTGGTACAATGGCGTGCGTCGCCTCGTGCGACGAGTCACGTTCGGGCGCTTAGCTCAGTGGGAGAGCACTTCCTCGACGCGGAAGGGGTCATAGGTTCGAATCCTATAGCGCCCACCATAGTGAATAGAACGTCCCTCTGGAGTCCCTAACAGGATTCCGGAGGGACGTTTTTGTTGTGTGGTGCGGCGCGGGTGCTACTGGGGATCATGTCCAGAGATGCAAGATGCGTCGTCATTCTGTATCATTCAGATACATGAGGGCCCAAAGGGGGTCTGGTTCGCGACTTGGGGTACCCGCAGAAACGGGTTCCATTTCGCTAGTTTTTGCCCTACGGGGTGAGAGGATGGATTTGCATGGCTGAAGGTACCGTGAAGTGGTTCAACGCTGACAAGGGCTACGGTTTCATTTCTCGCGAGGATGGCGACGACCTGTTCGTTCACTTCTCTGAGATCCAGACCGATGGCTTCAAGACCCTCGAGGAGGGTCAGGCTGTGTCCTTTGAGGTCACCGCTGGCCAGAACGGCAAGATGCAGGCATCCAAGGTCACCGCTCTCTAAGCAACGGCTGACCGCCATAGTACGCATCTGAAAGGAGGCGGCCCAATGGGTCGCCTCCTTCTTTGTGTCTCTATGTCGCTATAGGTTCCTACTCGGTGACCTCCGCGTGCGCTGTCGGGTCCAGGGGGTTGGTGCGGACTGCGAGAGAGAACAGGTATGGGTAAGCGGTATTCAGATGCTTCAGGTACGAAAGCCACTCTCCTGTCAGGAGGCTGTAGGCGCGCTTGATGTCGCCGGCGAGGTGAATCCGGTCGCTTGTCGGCAGCGCATCAAGATCGGTTCGACTCTCAAGCTCCTCGGCGAGATGGAACACGGCCCAGAGCAGCTGGGTGAACGCCTCGTGCTCCAGCAGGTTCTGGTTGCCGAGCAGGCCCAGTAGGAACGTGCGTCGTTCTCGGAGAAACTCATGTAGATCGTGGAGGTCGCCGCCCTCCATTTCGATCGAGTAGTCGTACGTCATGAGATCGGTACGCGCTTTCTCGAAGTCCTTGTCCTTCCACGCATGCGTGACCACGACGTCGCTTCTGATCTCGTCGAACTCCGCGTCGAAGGCGGAGACCCTCCCGATCAGTCCCGTGCCGACTTCCGAGAAGAAGGCGCCGATGACCATGTTGAGTTTGTTCAGCTTCACTTTTCGCTCACGGTGTTCCAGAAGACGGTGCAGGATCATGGTAACCAGCAGGACCTCTATCGGGACGAATGCGATGTCACCGACCATGTAGATGAAGATATGGTGGGCGTCGTGGAACACGAGATAGTGCCCGAAATACAGAAGCGCCGAGGCACTCACGAGCCCTCCTGCCAACCCGATCTGCCATCTACGTTCTTTCATGTGTGCTCCTTCTGACTCAGCCGGCTTACGACGGTATTCTTCCACATGCGTGCAGTTCCGTGCGAGAGGGGTACATTCTCAAGCGATGTCGATTCCGTTGGAGGGACCTGATATGCGAGGAAAGTCTCGATTTTTCATCGTTGTGTTGGTCGCGTTGCTGTTGCTCTCGCTTACCGTCGGTATGACGGCGTGCTCCAGTGACGATGCTACCGAAACGGATACGGGCTCAGCGATTGATTCGAGTGACGATGAGGGCGCCGTTGATGCGGCCGAGCCGGTCGATACTCGCCGTCAGCTCGTGGAGACCAAATGCTCGCTCTGTCACACGATGGACAGAGTCTGGGATGCGGACTACAACACGGAACAGTGGATCGGTGTGATCGAGCGGATGAAGCAGAACGGCCTCGTGATCAGTATCGAGTCCGAGGCATTGATACTGGAGTATCTGACCAACCAGTAGAGTGATGTCGGGGCCTTCTCGTATACTTATTCGTGCACAGGCGGATAAGCACACAGGAGGCCCCGAATGATCGATCTCTTTCTACTGCCCTCGAGTTGGATCGCGATTTTCACACTTGCACTGCTCGAGATCGTATTGGGAATCGATAACCTGGTCTTCATCGCCATTGTCACGAGCCGTCTCCCGGAAGATGAGCAGCCACGCGCTCGCCGCATCGGCCTCATTGCGGCGCTTGGCACACGACTCATGTTGCTCTTCGCTCTTTCGTGGATCCTGGGCCTCACTAGGGTGCTCACTGAGTTCCACGTGTTCGGTCATCCGGTCGAACTCACGGGTCGCTCACTGATCCTTCTGGCCGGTGGTCTCTTCCTCATGTACAAGGCCACGGCGGAGATCTATCACAAGACAGAGCTGAAGGATGAGGAGGTCCATACTTCCGGCAAAACCCAGGCATTCGGTGCGGTGATATTGAATATCGCGATCATGGATATCATCTTCTCGCTCGATTCGGTGATCACTGCGGTCGGCATGGTCGGCGAGATTCCCCTCATGGTCACCGCCGTCGTCATCGCCATGGCAGTCATGATCGCATTCGCCGACCCGGTCAGTGAGTTCGTCAACGAGCACGCCTCGGTCAAGATCCTGGCGCTCTCATTCCTGCTCATGATCGGTCTGTTGCTCACCGCAGAGGCTTTCGAGGTCGTCGTTCCGAAGGGTTACGTCTACTTCGCGATGGCATTCTCACTCATTGTGGAGTTCATTCAGATGCGCTACGAGGCCAACTTGACTCGTCGCAACAAGGGTCGAGCCAAGGAGCCAATCGCTGTCGAGGAGTGATCTCCGGAACTCGCCTATCCCAGAAGCGGGGAGTCCGGCGGTACAACTAGACGGGCTGCGCCGGGAAGCACGCGTGCGTGCAAGGGAGTGGTCGTGTCGATGACTTCACCGTCGTACTGGAGCGACAAGGGTGGATCCGACTCGATGGTTATCTCTTTGGCGGTGTAGATTTCGATGCTCTTGCTGCGATCGGGGTGATCCATGACCCGATCCAGGATAGCGGCCCATACCGCGGGGATGAGCTCAGCCACGTTCTTCGAACGCAGCACGATCACCTCGAGCATTCCATCTGAAGGGCTACTGTCCTTGGTGAAGGCGAGATCGAACTGAAGGCGGGTGAAGTTGGCCAGAAGAACGGCCATGCCTTTGGTCTCCATGACCTTGCCATCCAGAGTGAGCTTGAAGTCAGCAATGGTCGGGGTGAGGTTCTGCACGGCGCTCACCAGGTAGGCCGCAGCGCCGATTGTGCTCTTGAGCGGCTGGGCACCCTCCATGATCGTCGCGTCGAACCCAGCACCTGCCATGACGATGAATCCCGTACGCAATCCCGAGCCGTTGACCTCTGCTCCTGGTGCCGCGCAACCTGTTTCGTTGCCAGGACAGGAGAGTTCGCCGATGTCTGTGGCGATCGAGGCGCATTCGAGGGTGATGTTGGCGAGTTTGATGGGGTCGAACGGCATTTTGAGGTTCTGGGCCAGTAGGTTCGCGGTGCCTGCGGGGTAGACGAGGATAGGGACGCCGGTGTTTCGAGCTGCGTAGCAGACGCTCGAGACGGTACCGTCGCCACCTGCCGCAACGATACAGTCATAGTTCTTGGCATCGTGGAGCAGATCACTCATGCGGGTGTCACGATCCACGAAACGAAGGCAGATCTGCGCGCCGTTACGGCCCAGCGTGCGTACGTAGTCGTACAGACCGGCGTCGCCTTGCCCGGAGCGTAGATTGATGATGGCGAGAACTCTCACGAAGCCTCCTACGCCGAGAACACGTATGAACGCGGCGGGCGTATTCGAACTCGATGTCAGGATGACCCCGTAATGATACGGTATGGGCTCGGAACAAGACTAATGTTCCCACGAGAGAGGACTCCTGCGTGTATGTGAGCGACACTCCGGCGTTGCAGTCGTTGGTGGACGCGATCCGTCCGGCCGGATTCGTTACGATCGACACTGAGTTCATGCGTGAGCGCACCTATTGGCCCAAACTCTGTCTGATCCAGGTCGGTACGGATGATGTTCAGGCGATCATCGATCCGCTCGCGTTCGATGACTTGAGCCCCCTGTGGGATCTTCTCGCTGATTCGAGCATCCTCAAGGTGATGCACGCAGGATCGCAGGACATGGAGATCTTCTACCAGCGGATGGGCTCGGTTCCCGCGCCCACGTTCGACACGCAGATCGCGGCGACTCTGGCAGGATTCCCGCAGCAGGTGGGGTACGGCGCCCTCGTGCAGGAGATCACTGGCGTGACATTGGATAAATCGGACACGTTCACGGACTGGGCGAAGCGACCATTGTCGGGCACTCAGATCGAATACGCGCTCAATGACGTTCGCTATCTGCCTCAGGTCTATCGGAAGTTGCGGGATGATCTTGCGGAGCAGGGTCGGGAAGGTTGGCTTGCGCCTGACTTCGCGCGTCTCACCAGCCCTTCCACGTATGAGATCGTTCCCGAGAACCAGTACAAGCGGGTGAAGAGGTACAAGTCACTCAATCGTAGGCAAATGGGCGTCCTGCTCAAGGTGACCGCATGGCGTGAACTCGAGGCACAGCGTCGAGATCTTCCGCGCAAGTGGGTTCTGGGAGATGAGAGTCTCATAGAGGTGGCACGGCGCTCGCCAGGAAATCCGGAAGAGTTGCGCTCGATCCGGGGTGTTGGCGACAAACTGCAGAAATCCGC
>DFBG01000023.1:0-1141 GCA_002367305.1 Actinobacteria bacterium UBA3086
GTCTTGGAGTTCATCTTCACGAGGTAGTTGATGTCGGGATAGTCGGCCGCATACTTGGCCACAAGACCCCTCTGACCTGCAAGAATGCCGACAACGCCCTGATCGCCGATGCGGAACAGGTGCTCGGGCTCTGCGTCGTCGGCGGAGATGCCGTCGCCATAGAAATCGTTGTTGAGGTGCTCCACCTTCTGGTCGCACGCGAACAGCATGAGACGACCGCTCCCCTGCGTGGCTGCCATGTAACTTTCGACATACGTGTCACGCATATCCGCTGGTACATCGATGGGAACACGAACCTGCTCGCGGGTGATCGTTGGCATGAATACCCCTCCTCAAATCTCATGGACATTGACAGAGCGCATCGCGCTCGTAGTTTCTCGTACCCATGACAGGTTAGGCGAACTCGCTGGAACACGCCACATGAGTAGATGCCCGACTGGCTGAGAATGATGCAGACCGCCGACTGAATTCGCGCGAAGATGCGTCAGACGAGAGCGAGTTTCATGGAGAAATGCGGCGTATGGGTGCGGGCGGAGAGGAATTGAGGGCCCTCAATAACGAACCCGAGAGCCTCGTACATGCCCACCACGTGCGCCCGTGCATCGAGGCCCACCTCCGTGCGACCCTCTGACCGCGCGAGCCCTATGAGTTCCTGCATGAGGGAGCGCGCCACGCCGCGACCACGCCAGTCGCTGCGAACGGTGACCTGAAAGATCCTGCTCGCGCCGCCGTCCAGATGAATACGCGCGTAGCCGACGATGGCTTGGTCGGCGATGGCGGCGAGATGCCTATATGTACGTCCATCGGTATCCTCGACCAGATCACGGGGCAGTCCCAGCTCCCGATAGAGTGCGTCGTACCGAATCTCCTTGGCCTCCATGTACTCTAGAGTGCCCGGTTCGATATAGCGCAGCTCCCAGGCGTGCGCAGCGTCTGACCGATCCAACGTCCCTCCCTATCCGAAGAACCGGTTGGTCACCGGCATCCGACGATCCTTGCCGAACGACTTGGGCGTGATCTTGACGCCCAGCGGTCCTTGTCGGCGCTTGTACTCCGACCGATCCACCATGCGCGCCACGCGCTGAACGAGGGCTTTGTCGTGACCGGTCGCTGCAATCTCATCGACCGAAGCATCGCCCTC
>DFBG01000023.1:1231-1460 GCA_002367305.1 Actinobacteria bacterium UBA3086
ATGACCTCGCCATCACGATTACGCCAACGAGCCAGATCGTACACGCAAGTCTTGAGCACATCCTTGATGGGGGCGAAGCCGCCCACCATATCGCCATACAGCGTGGAGTATCCGACCGAGAGTTCGCTCTTGTTGCCCGTGGCGAGCACCAGCCACTCGAACTTGTTGGAGAGCGCCATGAGCAACGTGCCGCGAACGCGCGCCTGGAGGTTCTCCTCGGTCACGTCGG
>DFBG01000023.1:1554-2539 GCA_002367305.1 Actinobacteria bacterium UBA3086
CCATGCACCTGCCCGGAACCCAGCGCATCCACCGCGATCGCCGCGGTGAGAGCCGAGTCGATACCGCCGGAAAGCCCGATCACCGCGTCGGAGAAGCCGTTCTTGTGCATGTAGTCGCGCAGCCCGGTGACGAGACCCGCGTAGATCTCCGCTTCAGAATCCGGATGCTCGTACAGGTGCGCCGACGCACCCAACTTGGCGCCGGGAGTGAAGTCCGCGATGACGAGGTCTTCTTCGAACGCCTTGGCGCGGGCGAGCACCTCGCCGCTGGGAGAGATGATCACACTGCGCCCATCGAAGACGAGTTCGTCCTGCCCGCCCACGAGATTGCAGTAGGCCAGCCAGACACCGTTCTCGCGGGCACGGTCGCGCAGCATGTTCTCACGCTCGATACCTTTGCCTGCATAGAACGGAGAGGCGGAGATGTTGAAGATCACGCTGGTGCCGTAACCCACGAGTTCCTGAGCTATCTCCGGCACCCAGATGTCCTCACACACCGTGGAGGCGAACATGGTGCCGCCGAGCTCGATCAGCCCGGCATCCTGCCCGGCCTTAAAATAGCGCTCCTCGTCGAACACCCCGTAGTTGGGGAGACGTCGTTTGTGATAGATGCGCAGCACACGACCGTTGCCCAGAAGCGCGGCCGCATTGTAGAGCTTGTCCCCCACGCGATCGACGAAGCCGACGATTGTGGAGTTGCCGCACGCTGCGGCCACGAGCTCGAGAGCGTCGAGATTGGCCTCGACGAAATGATCCTTGGCCAAGAGGTCCTCAGGGGGATACCCGGTGAGCGCGAGCTCAGGCAGCAGGGTGAAACCCGCGCCCTCGGACTGCGCGGCGGCGACAGCCTCGATTATCTTGCGCGCGTTGCCGTCGATATCGCCCACCGTGGTATTGATCTGAGCCAGTGCGACACGCATGTACCCATCCTCCCCGAAGGCGCCGAACGAGAGGCCCGACGCAGCTGCAAGCATAGCATTCGGAA
>DFBG01000023.1:2558-5180 GCA_002367305.1 Actinobacteria bacterium UBA3086
CTTTGTCAGCGAGATTATCTGCAGCGCTCACGGGTATATAGTGCGCGGAACACAGATTGGCCGAGCCCGAATGGACCCGACCCTAGACATGAAAGGAGGTGGACCACGATGGCATCACTCGTACGCTGGGACCCATTTCACGACATCAGCGCCCTGCAGCGCGACATGAACCGCCTCGTTTCCGAGTTGAACTTCGGAACTGCACGCGGAACCGACCGCGAGAACATGGTGACCTCGCCTGCAGTCGACGTGCTCACACGCAACGATGATCTCGTGATTCGCGCCGAGATGCCGGGTATCGCACCTGAGGACATCGACATCTCGATCACCGACGATATGCTCAGCCTTCACGGTGAGCGTCACGCCGAGGAGGAGGTCTCCGAAGAGGAGTACCTCATGCACGAGACGACCTGGGGCAGCTTCGACCGCACCATGAGACTGCCGGCCGGCACAGAGATCGACAGCATCACCGCCGATTTTCATGATGGCATTCTGGAGATCACGGTGCCCAAGGTCGCAGAGAAGGCGGCGCGGACACGCAAGGTCCAGATCACATCACCCGAGTCCAAGATCCTCACGAGTCACTGATTCACACGAGCGGCGGCTACTCCCCCGTTGGCGCCTCGAACGCCACGGGGGTCCGTCGGCGCTCATCCACACGCAGATCGAACACGTCGGGACGCGCATAGTGCCCCACCGCGTCGAAGTCGAGTTTAGAGCGAGCGACGTCGGCCATGTTGAGATTCGCGTAGAGGATGCCTTCCTGGTCCCAGAGAGGGCCGGCGAGCACCTCGCCCAATGGAGAGATGATAGTGCTGCCACCTCTGCAGAGTATCTCCGGCGCATCCGCGAGAAGCTCGCGCTCCTCGATATCGGCGGGATAGTCACTCTTGGTCACGTACTGGTTGCATCCCAGCACGAAGCAGCGACCCTCACAGGCGATGTGACGGACCGTGGACTGCCACGTATCGCGGCTGTCCGCCGTGGGCGCGACATATACGTCGACTCCCTTAGCGTACATGGCATAGCGCGCGAGCGGCATGTAGTTCTCCCAGCACGTGAGCCCTCCCATGACGCCGAACGGGGTGTTCACCGCGGTGAGCGTGCTACCGTCGCCTTCTCCCCAGATGTACCGTTCCGCTGCAGTGGGCTTGAGTTTGCGATGTTTGCCCAGCAGGCTGCCGTCCGGTCCAAAGTAGAGCGTGGTGCAGTACAGGGTTCCTCGGCCATGATCACCCTCGCGCTCGATCACGCCGATGGCGACATGCACGCCCGCTTCACGGGCGGCTGCGGCGATGCGCTCGGTATCGGCACTGGGAACGTCAACTGAATTGGACCAGTAGCGCAGCCACAACTCTCGACCGATCTCATCGCGGCTGCCTACGCGGGTACCGAACGCAAGTCCCCGAGGGTACGCCGGCACGAATGCTTCGGGAAACACGACCAGTTCGGCCCCGTTCTCCCCCGCCTCGCCAATGAGTGCCACCGTCTTGTCTATCGTTGCGTCGCGGTCGAACAGAACTGGCGTCGCCTGAATGACTGCCGCACGGACAGTCGGAATTGAATCTCCCATGAGCGTCCCTTCTCATCACTGTGTGCTCGCTTGCCTGATTGTCCACGAACAAGGCATGGAAGTGCTAGTGCGAGTGTGCGGAAGGGCGTCAGGGAAGGGTGAGTGCGCCAATGCGGTGAGGGCTCTAGGTGAGAAATAAGCCCTGGTTCGAGGCGCATCTGTGTAATCCGTTGTGGGTCGCCGCGTGCATGAATCCGTTGCGAGAACTTGCGAGTATCCGTTGCGTGTGCGGCGGTTCGCCTCGGCCCATTGGGCCCACCCGACTAGTAACGAAATCCGTGCCAGTTCATCTGTCATTCATCATTTCGCTCACAGATGAACGAAAAAGAATATCGGCACGGAAATCGCTGTAGTAATAACTGTCAACAATGGAGCCCACAGGCTGCCGACACAACGAGGCAGAAGGGCCTTTGGTGTGAGGAGGCGATTGGCGTGATCCGTAAGGAAACGTGCCCCAACTGCAAAGGCAATCGCTACGTCAGCATCGAGACCTCCGATGGCGACAGCAGGGCCAACAAGTGCCCCCACTGTGACGGCAACGGATATCGTATCCGCGTGACCCTCACGTCGGAATCATCCAGGCGCTGATTCACCTGCTGGGCGCGATGCAGGATAGACGAACGCGGGGCCCCAGAAGGGACCCCGCGTAATCGTTCTAGGTCGAACAGGCGCTAGTCTACGATTCCTCCAGCACTATCGCGAACCACCTGTGATACCGCATTCTCTCCACCTAGGTACACGATCGTGCCGATGGCATCCTTCTTGGCCTGCAGACACGCGGCAGTATCGGGTGACAGAACGTCTCCCTGGGTCAACAACATGACCGATCCCATCATGCCCTGCATAGCGCCGCCAGCAAGGGCATCCGGGAAGTTCTGACCGGTCGCCACAGCAAGTCCGTCCCACTGAAGACCAGCATTGCTAACACCGTACGCCGCTACCTTTGCGGCGGTCTCATAGCGGTTGGCCCCGTCAATACGGACTACCAACATATCGGCAGCGAGAATGGTGATCGCCGTTTCCGGTGTCACCGCCGCCTCACCGCCCAG
>DFBG01000026.1 GCA_002367305.1 Actinobacteria bacterium UBA3086
TCGGACATCGTGGCGTACCCCCTGGCCGAGGCCTACACGGAGAACCATCAACTCAAAGCTGAACTCTACGAGCTGGCCCGAGTGCTGGCTCTCTGATCCGAAAGGACGCGCGTGCACACGAAAGAGATCCACAAGCTGTTCCGCATGATCGGGCACGACCTCTACTCATCCGGAGCTATCTCCACACATGGGGGCAACCTGTCGCTGCGCGTGGATGACACGATCTACATCACCCGCAAGGGCTCCATGCTGGGTCACTTGGGTGACGACGACATCATTGAGACACACATCGACGTCTGTGAGCTCGACGAGCACTGCAGTCGTGAGCTCGTGGTGCATCGGCGCATCTATCAGGAGACGGACGCCAAGGCGATCGTGCACGCGCATCCCACGCACACCATATTCCGTTCGCTCGTGTCCGACGAGATCCATCCGCTGGACTCTGAGGCCAAGCTCGTATTCGGTGCGGTGCCGGTTCTGGCGCCCGCCGAGTCCATCGCGTCGCCCGAGGCGGCCGAGATGCTGGGTCATGCGCTCAAGGATCAGCCGGTCGCGGTTCTGCGCAGCCACGGCCCGTTCGCCAAGGGTGCGACCATGCAAGAGGCCTTCTACGCAGTGAGCTCGCTTGAGATCTCCTGCCACATTCTCGATCTCCGTGACTCGACGGGTCTCGCTCTCAAGTAGCACACAGGCCAAGGAGGCTTCATGACACTCGAACACCATCCTACAAAACTCTCCTTGCTCGATCAGGTCAAGGGCACCGAGGCCGAGTTCCTCGCCGGCCGACGAGGACACTCTGAGAACGTCGACAGCGCAGTGCGGATATTCCTGGAGTTCCTGCGCGGATTCGAATCACTCAGACTCGACCGCCCCAGCGTTACTGTGTTCGGCTCGGCGCGATTCTCCGAGGGGCATCAGTACTACGAACTGGCCCGTCAAATGGGCCACGTGCTGGCCGACGAGGGCTTCTGCACCATGACCGGTGGTGGCCCGGGTCTCATGGAGGCCGCCAACCGGGGTGCGCATGAGGCGGGCGGGCTGTCGATCGGGGCGAACATCCATCTGCCCAACGAGCAGCAGCCCAACCCCTACGTCGACAGGTTCATCGAGTTCGAGCACTTCTTTGTGCGCAAGGTCATGCTCGTGAAGTACTCATGCGCCTTCATTGTGATGCCGGGCGGCTTTGGAACGCTGGACGAGGTGTTTGAGACGCTCACGCTCATGCAGACCGGCAAGATCGACTTCTTCCCGGTCATTGCGATGGGGAAGGATTACTGGGAGCCACTGCTGGACTTCTTCCGCAACAAACTCGCTCATGAGGGCACGATCAGTCCCGAGGATCTCGACCTGATCCAGGTGACCGATTCGCCTGCCGAGGCGATCGCCCGCATCAAGGAGCATCCGCACGGATGCCAGCAGTTCACGGAGGGCGAATCGGCGTAGCGGATCGCCTGTTCGGGGAACCTATGCGTACGCGGGTTCAACGACAAGGCGGGGTCGCATGACCGAGAAGCGCACGAGCAGGACAGTGAGCGGACGACGGATCGTGCGCGTATATCTCGCGACCACTGCGTTGTTCACGCTCGCGGCGTCGGTGATCTGGGGAGTGAACACACTCTTCCTGCTGGCTGCGGGACTCGATATCTTCGCGGTGATGGTCGTGAACTCCGCATTCAGTATCGGGCAGGTGGTGCTCGAGATTCCCACGGGGGTCGTGGCGGACACCGTGGGCCGCAAGGTGTCCTACCTGCTGGGAATCCTCACACTCTTCGCGTCCACGCTGCTGTACGTGGCCGCCGCCAGGTTCGGTTGGGGCTTCACCGGATTCCTGCTTGCCTCGGCGCTGTTGGGCTTCGGTTTCACGTTCCAGACCGGTGCGGTGGACGCATGGCTCATAGACGCGCTCGATCACGTCAAAGACGAGGTTCCGCGTGATCAGGTGTTTGCCCGCGCCGGCATGGTCGGCGGGGTCTCGATGCTCGTGGGCACGCTGGCCGGAGGCTTTCTCGGTCAGATGAATCTTGAGTTTCCCTACCTTCTCAGAGCTGGCTTGCTGGTGGGCGCATTCCTAGTGGTTCTCATATTCATGCGCGAGATCGGCTTCGAGCCACGTCCTCTGAAAGTCTCGTCGTTCGGTGCGGAGATGGAGCGGATACTCAAAGCCGGTGTGCAGTTTGGGTGGAAGAGTCCGGTGGTTCGACCCCTTCTCATGGTCTCGTTCGTGCAGGGACTGTTCATGATGTATCTGTTCTACTCGGCCCAGCCGCTGACTCTTGAGGTTCTGGGGCGCGAGGACCTCGTCTGGGTGGCTGCCGCAGTCACCGCTCTGTTCGGCCTCATGGGAGTGGTGGGCAACCTCTGCGTTGATCCGCTGTCTCGAACTCGATTCGGATCGAGTCCGCCCCGAGTACTCGCGGCTGGGGCCGGAGCGCTCGCGCTGATCGCTGCAGGGATCGGGCTCACCGGTGTGCTGGTACCCGACGGCGGAAGTCCTTGGGCACTCGCGGTCATTGTGGTGCTGTTCGCGGTGTTTGGAGTGGTATTCGGGATCACCGGCCCCGTGCGTCAGGCGTTTATCAACACGCAGATACCATCGGCGCAGCGGGCCACGGTCCTCTCGTTCGACTCGTTCTTTTCCGACGTGGGCGGATCGATAGGACAGCCCTCGTTCGGTTGAATCGCCAAGGTCGCATCGATATCCATTGGCTATCTGGTCGGATCGGTGACGGTGGTCGGCGCGGTGCCACTGTACCGCAGGGCGAAGCGCGCGCTTGGCCAAGACGTGCAAATCGAACCGCCGTGCGAACCGCAGATACCCGGTGCGGAACACAACTGTCCCGTGTGACGGGGGAGTGAAGTAGTTGGCGACAGGCCAACGAGTGAGCGCGTGGTGCCCGGGGCGGGGATCGAACCCGCACTCCCTTTCGAGAACCGGTTTTTGAGACCGGCGCGTCTGCCTGTTCCGCCACCCGGGCTTATCGGGGCGCCGGCTGATTATACGGGAGAGGATGCCGTACCGACAAAAAGAGTTTGGGGAGCGTCCATTTTGGGCTCGATTAGCGCTTATGCAGACTGCATATCTACAGACACTAAGGAGCGCGTAAGAATTTTGGGGGTGGGATGCCCCTGAGGTGATTTGGAGTCAAAACGGGTTTCCTTCTACTCTTGGTTTATCGAAGACCCGGAGGAGAAAGGAAACCCGCATGCACCATGATACCGCCTCTTTGAGATCCAGCCTGGTCGAGTTCTGCCTGGACCGCATCGCCCGCCACGAGGACTTCGCGAAAGCCGAGACGAGCGCGCTCGAGGACATGCTCGCCGAGCTCGCGAGCGCGATGTCGGAGGCTCTCGAACGCTTCGACACTCAACTTCTGGCCGAGAAACCCGATGAATGGCGCGTGAAGGACCGTCGATCCCGCGCGATCCTGACCGAGTTCGGCGAGGTCACCTTCTCGCGCCGGGTCTACATAGACGAGTTCGAAGACCGCCGGACATATCTTGATGAGATCCTCTCACTGCGACCCCGGAAGCGCCTGTCGCCGGGCGCGTTCCAGGCACTTGCGCTCTTCGGTGCCGAGATCCCTTACGCCCGCGCAGTCAAGACGCTTTTCAGACACTGCCCGCAGGCCGTGTCGGCCATGACGGCGATGGGAACGCTTCGCGAAGTGGGTGATCTGCTGGAGAGACCGACGAGATCTGCGTGGAGGCCGATGGGATCTGGGTCACACTCCAACATGAGAAGAACCGCGCAACCGAGATCAAGGCGCTCTGTGCTTACGAGGGCGAACAAGACGGCGAGCGCATGGGCTGCACGCATCACGCCATGATCGGTGTCCCGTCACGCTTCTGGGAGGAAGGTGTGGCATCCATAGCGTCGAGTTATTCGCTTCCCGCACTCAAGCGCTGCTACGTGGGAAGTGACGGGGGCGGATGGTGCAAGGGGCTCCCTGACTACCTCCACGGTCCCGAGATCGTCCACAAGCTCGATCCATGGCATGTGAACCGAGCTGTCAAGAATGCCTTCCCTGATCACGAGGACGCCGCACCGCTCTTCGAGCTGCTCTACTCAGGCGACATCGGCTATCTGAAGAACAACCGTGAGGCCATTGAGGCCGAGGCGCCGTCCATGGGCACGATGGAGGGCACGAACGCACATCTCTACGCCGCGAAGGGGGCAGACGTTCATCGCCATGTTCGATCCTCTTGACCGAGAGTGAACCCCCAAGATTCTTACGCGCTCCCGCATTCGTCCATTTCTTGTTAAGGTGCCGCCTGGCGTGCTATACCAGAGCGGTAGTGCCACGCCATCAGAGTCGGTGGCGCACCGACCCATACACGTCCTCTTGCAACGCAGGGCCGCTCGCAATTCGCACCGGCGATGGAGGGGATCCATGATGCCAGCAAGGTCGAGACTTGTCCGGATAGCCTGTGTGCTCGCTATGGTGATGGCGCTCGTGCCACTCTCGGCATTCGCCGTGGCGCCAGCGGCGACGGCACCCACTTCGTTCACCTCGTCGGTACTGATCGACACGTGGACCACTGAGACCACTATCGACGTCTCGTGGGACGGCACTGACGACGGGGGTACCCCGGTCGACGGGTACTCCTACGTGTGGAGCGAAGGAGCTTCCGCGACACCGAACGAAACGATCGACACACCGGTGGACGCCGGCACCGCGATCTCCGCGGGCGGCTATCACACCGTCGCCCTCAAGGCCGACGGCAGCGTGGTCGCGACCGGTTACAACGACTACGGCCAGTGCGACGTCTCTTCGTGGAGCGACGTGGTGCAGGTCTCCGCGGGCTACCTCCACACCGTCGCCCTCAAGGCCGACGGCAGCGTGGTCGCGACCGGCGACAACCGCTACGGCCAGTGCGACGTCTCTTCGTGGAGCTACGTGGTGCAGGTCTCCGCGGGCTACTTGCATACCGTCGCCCTCAAGGCCGACGGCACCGTGGTCGCGACCGGCTACAACGGCGACGGCCAGTGCGACGTCTCTTCGTGGAGCGACGTGGTGCAGGTCTCCGCGGGCGACTATCACACCGTCGCCCTCAAGGCCGATGGCACCGTGGTCGCGACCGGCTACAACGACCACGGCGAGTGCGACGTCTCTTCGTGGAGCGATGTGGTGCAGGTCTCCGCGGGCGGCTATCACACCGTCGCCCTCAAGGCCGACGGCACCCTGGTCGCGGTCGGCGACAACGACCACGGCCAGTGCGACGTCTCTTCGTGGAGCGATGTGGTGCAGGTCTCCGCGGGCGACGTGCACACCGTCGCCCTCAAGGCCGATGGCACCGTGGTCGCTGTCGGCTACAACAGCGAAGGCCAGTGCGATGTCTCTTCGTGGAGCGATGTGGTCCAGGTCTCCGTGGGCAACGTGCACACCGTTGCCCTCAAGGCCGACGGCAGCGTGGTCGCGGTCGGCAGCAACTACTACGGCCAGTGCGACGTCTCTTCGTGGAGCGAGGTGGTCCAGGTCTCCGCGGGCAACGTGCACACCGTCGCCCTCAAGGCCGACGGCACCGTGGTCGCGATCGGCGATAACTACTACGGCCAGTGCGACGTCTCTTCGTGGAGCGAGGTGGTGCAGGTCTCCGCGGGCGGCTATCACACCGTGGGCCTCAAGGCCGACGGCAGCGTGGTCGCGACCGGCTACAACTACTACGGCGAGTGCGACGTCTCTTCGTGGAGCGAGGTGGTGCAGGTCTCCGCGGGCGGCTATCACACCGTCGCCCTCAAGGCCGACGGCAGCGTGGTCGCGACCGGCTACAACGACCACGGCCAGTGCGACGTCTCTTCGTGGAGCGATGTGGTCCAGGTCTCCGCGGGCTACTACCACACCGTCGCCCTCAAGTCCGACGGCACCGTGGTCGCGATCGGCAACAACAGCGAAGGCCAGTGCGATGTCTCTTCGTGGAGCGATGTGGTCCAGGTCTCCGTGGGCTACTACCACACCGTCGCCCTCAAGGCCGACGGCAGCGTGNNAGTGCGACGTCTCTTCGTGGAGCGAGGTGGTCCAGGTCTCCGCGGGCAACGTGCACACCGTCGCCCTCAAGGCCGACGGCACCGTGGTCGCTGTCGGCGATAACTACTACGGCCAGTGCGACGTCTCTTCGTGGAGCGAGGTGGTGCAGGTCTCCGCGGGCGGCTATCACACCGTGGGCCTCAAGGCCGACGGCAGCGTGGTCGCGACCGGCAGGAACGGCGACGGCCAGTGCGATGTCTCTTCGTGGGTGCCTGTGAGGCGCCCCACACACGATACGTGCAGGACCGGCTGGACTGCGCCGTCGGACGGGGAGTGGTTCTTCAACATTCGCACGTGCGACACGCTCGGTGTCTGGACCTCGAGTGCGAGCTACGGTCCCTTCCTCATCGATACCACCGCCCCTGTGACCACCTCTGACGTGCAAGCCACCTACACCGACGCGGCCGAGATCACCCTTTCCGCTACCGACGCAGGCTCGGGTGTGGCCGCCACCTACTACATCCTCAACGGCGGATCGACTACCGAGTACACCGCACCGATCGAGGTCGACGAGCTCGGCTCGCACATGATCGAGTACTGGTCGGTCGACGCCGCGGGCAACGAGGAGACGCATCACGAGGAGGCCTTCGAGATCGTGAAGGGCGCCGTCACCTACGTTCCCGTGCAGGGTGACACCCGCTACGAGACTGCGGTCGAAGCGTCGAAGGACGCCTTCCCCGCAGGCGCCACCTGCGTGGTCATAGCGACCGGCCGCAACTGGCCGGATGCTCTCGGTGGAGCTGCTCTTGCGGGAGCCAAGGGCGGCCCGATCCTTTTGGTGGACACGGACGCTGTCCCGGCAGCTGTGGCCGCCGAAGTTGTTCGCCTCGGCGCGACCGAAGCCATCATATTGGGCGGGGAGGTGGCACTTGGCCCCGACGTCTTCGACGCTCTCGAAGGACTCGTGGGCGAGGGCAAGGTCACGCGCATTGGCGGCGACAACCGCTTTGAGACCGCTCGTATGGTCGCAGACGCGGTAGTAGCTATCAACGGTGCTACCAAGGGGTTCGTCGCCACAGGCGCGAACTTCCCTGATGCTCTCGCGGCTGCTCCGATATCCGCGGCAAATGGTTGGCCAATCTACCTCTATGAGAGCGGCACCCCTGCAGCCATGAAGGCCGACGGCATGACAGACGCTGTCATCCTGGGTGGTACCGAGGTAGTCTCCGCTAGTGCAGAGACCGCACTCGACACCGCCTTCGGTGCGTCTCGCGTGGATCGCCGCTGGGGCGAGAACCGCTACAAGACAGCCGTAGCCGTCGCTTCGTACGGTTGCGACTCGTGTGGTCTGCACTGGGACGGCGTGGCTCTCGCCACAGGCACGAACTTCCCCGATGCGCTCTCCGGAGGCGTCCTGCAGGGAGTGTCAGGCTCCGTGATGCTGCTGACGCCATCGACTTCGCTCGATCCCAACGTGGCCGCCAAGCTCACGGCCGAGGCCGGCTGCATCCGCGAGGTCCGTTATCTGGGTGGTTTGGGAGCGATCTCCCAGGCGGTCAGGAACGCAGTGGCGGTGATCCTGGACTGAGCGACACGCGACACGCGAGACAACAGAAGGCCCCTCGAAGCGCGAGGGGCCTTCTTAGCATCGTGAGCGCGTAAGGATTTCGGGGGCGGGATGCCCTGAGGTGATTTGGAGTCAGAACGGGTTTCCTTCTACTCTTGGTTTATCGAAGACCCTGAGAAGAAAGGAAACCCGCATACACGATGATACCGCTGCTCTACTCAGGCGACATCGGCTATCTGAAGAACAACCGTGAGGCCATTGAGGCCGAGGCGCCGTCCACGGGCACGATGGAGGGCACGAACGCGCATCTCTACACCGCGAAGGGGGCAGACGTTCATCGTCATGTTCGATCCTCTTGACCGAGAGTGAACCCCCCAAGATTCTTACGCGCTCTTAGATTCATGACGCTTGACGTTTAACGCTTAACGTCATACCATCATCCCATGATCAAGTCGTTCGCAAACACGGAGACTGAGAAGGTGTTCCGCCGCCAGTTCTCCCGGAAGTTGCTAGGAGACATTCAGTCGATCGCTTTGCGAAAGCTTCGGATGCTCAGCAACGCACACTCGGTCAACGACCTTCGAAGTCCCCCGGCGAATCGGCTCGAGAAGCTGGACAAGGATCGCTCGGGCCAGCACAGCATCCGTATCAACGATCAATGGCGGGTGTGTTTCACCTGGCAGGATGGAGACGCGTTCGACGTTGAGATAGTGGACTACCACTGAGAGGAGGCCGACCGTGACCGCACGTAAGCTCGCACCGGTACACCCCGGCGAGGTGCTCCTTGAGGAGTTCCTCAAGCCGTTTGGGCTCAGCCAGAACCGGCTGGCGCTCAGCATCGGCGTATCCCCGCGCCGTATCAATGAGATCGTTCTGCGCAAGCGTCGTGTGACCGCCGAGACCGCACTTCGGCTCGCACGCTACTTCGACACGACCCCTCAGTTCTGGCTTGGGCTACAGGCCGACTATGACTTGGATGTGGCCTCGGATGAACTGGGCGGGCGCCTAGACCGCGAGGTTCGCGGACACGCTGTGGCGTTGTAGGGATCAGAATCTAACCACGGCTTCCACCAGACTCACTTCGCTCGCTGGTGCAGCCGAAACACGTTAGGCGTCTTGGCCCGGACCCACTAGACGGCTTCAAGGTACTTCATCAGTGCGGCGACCCTATCGAGCGAGAGCTTGGTCGGATTGCCCTGGGTCAGGAATGCATGCAGATTGCCGGGGTTCAGACCCAGATCCTTCGCCATCCGATAGCGCGTCACGTTCTTCTGCGTTTCGAGGGCAAGAACTCGCTTCCGAGCCTCAAGCCGTAGTTCCGCGTCTCGGGTTGCCGCGTCACGTCGAACCACGTAACTCCGCCACGCTTTTGAATACTCGGGGCGCAAATCGGAATCCTCTGAGGCCAGTGCAAATTCAAGCGATTCTGTGCGCTGGAGCTCACGGAGCTCACGAAGTTCCCGTTGCAGGTCGTCACGATCACTCAGTAGACCTTCCAGCCGGTCGACACGATCAGTGATCACGGCCCAGAGTAGCAGCGGCTCAACGAGTCGCGGCTCAGATTTGCTTCGTCCCACAAGCTTTGACAGGGCTAGCGTTCCCCCACCCAGGGCGCGAACGTACGACTCGAGGAATCCGGTGAATGTCAGGTGTCGCATGGTCCGAGCTCCTTTCGATACTCCTCGTAGTTGTAGAGGAACTGACTGTAGCGACGTTCGTTCATCATGCTGCCCTTCATGTCTGTCGCTACAGCAGCCAAGCGTTCCCAGTCGAGCACCTCAAGGACTTCGGAGCGGCGAATGTCATGTGCATCCGTCTCTCGGTCTGAATGCAGTTTGGACGCCACCACATCCTCAAGCGATGCGGCATAGCACTCGACAGCCGTGGTCCCAAGATTCAATGGAACGAGCCTGTCCTCGAGGTTGTAGGCGAAGTGGTCCAGGTAGGCGGACACCCGACTGTTGATGTCGTACTTGCCCATCAGGGTGATCAGTTCGGGTGGAACCTGAAGCGCATCAAGGTCGGCTGTTGATCGTGCAAGGCAGCCAAGTAGAACCATCGCACCGCCACCTACCAACACAAGTCGAAAGGATCGGTGCGGATACAGAAGCGCGACTGCGCGATCGAATTCTCGCAGTCGATCCTCCAGCTCGTCCCTTCCGAGATCCAGTAGCCCCGCCATAGTCCAACCTCCACATATACGTCTTTCCTGAATACTATTCTCCAATATACGTTTCGTCAAACGCCTAACCCAGGTTTCGTTAGTGTCACTCNNCCGCCGTCGGGCATTCGAGGGGTCGTCAGCGTGACTTCATAGGAGCTTGGCCCTTGCTGGCCCCAGCTAAGGCGTGTCCGCCGACGATCCCCAGCCATCGTATGAGCCGACGGAGGGGGACAACCATGATCGTAATCGGAATCGACCCGCACATGAAGACCCACACGGCTGTGGCGCTCGATGCGGCCACGGGTCGCAGCATCGGAGAGCGCACCGTGAACTCCAGCGAAGTCGGACACGACGAGCTGCTGCGCTGGGCACGCGGCCTCGGTCCTGACCGCTACTTCGCCATCGAGGACTGCCGTCACGTCTCAGGCAGGCTCGAGCGTTTTCTGCTCCCCAGAGACGAGCGTGTGGTGCGGGTACCGCCCAAGATGATGGCGGGAGCGCGACACTCGGCACGTACCTATGGGAAATCAGATCCGATAGACGCGGCGTGCGTGGCCCGAGCGGCGCTTCGCGAACCCGGACTGCCCGAGGCCTGCCTCTCAGGTCCAGATCAGGACATCCGTCTGCTCACTGACCACCGCGATGACCTGGTACAAGAGCGCAGTCGCATCCAGAAGAGGTTGCGCTGGAACTGCCACGATCTGGAGGTCGCACTCGAGCTTCCTTCCCGCGTGCTCGACCGCTACGTGTGGCTCGATCGTCTGAAGGAGGAGCTGCGCGCCATGCCCGAGAGCACCCGGTGCCGCATAGCTCTGGACCAGGTCTCGCGCTGTCGACAGCTCACCGTCCAGATACGCTCTCTGCAGCGCGAGATCACAGATCACATGCGCATCCTCGCGCCTGAGCTCCTCGCTCTTCCCGGCTGCTCGGCGATCTGTGCTGCTCATCTCATCGGGCAGACGGCCGGCGCCGCGCGGTTCAGCGGAGAGGCCGCCTTCGCCATGCATGTCGGCACGGCACCCCTGCCGGTCTCCTCGGGCAAGTCGGAGAGACATCGACTGAACCGCACCGGGAACAGGCGCCTGAACTCCACGATCCACATGATCGCTGTGACCCAGGCGCGCATGCACCCGCCGGCGATCGCGTTCATGGAGAAGAAGCGATCCGAGGGCATGAGGAACCGGGAGGCTCTGCGTTGCTTGAAGCGTCACATCTCGCGGACCGTGTTCAAGACGATGCTGAGG
>DFBG01000139.1 GCA_002367305.1 Actinobacteria bacterium UBA3086
GACGAGCTTCCTTCGGTCGAGCGCAAGAGGCGGCCCATGGGAGATGTTGACGGTGCCGTTGATCTCATGTCGGCGCTCGTGCGTCTCAGGGCTCACGAGCAGGGCGTGGCGATTCCCTTGCTCGCATCACGTTCCGATCTAGAGCGGTTGGCCCGTGGTGACCGTGAGGCTAATCCGCTCATGGACGGTTGGCGCAAGACTCTCATCGGTGATGAGTTGCTCCTGCTTCTGGCCGGCAGAATCTCGCTTCATGCCCATGAGGGTCGTCTCATGGTGGTCGCTGATCCCGACGACGAGAGCGTCTGAGTTCCCAACGTCTCCATGTCAGACCGGATTGATAGAATCTGTTTGGTTCGGAGAGGAGAACGAAACGCCGTGGCTCAAGAGCGTGCACTGACAGTCAAAGAAGCCATGTCGGCTGCGAAGAGCGCGCTGGAGAGCGTGCATGTGCGGGTGATAGGCGAGGTCTCAGAGTTCAACGACAAGCCCGGGTACAAGGCCGCGTACTTTTCCATAGGTGATGGTCAGGCCACCATGCCGTGCATGATGTGGCGCGACCAGTATCAAGCATCAGGTGTGCAACTGCGCTGTGGGGTGTTGGTCGAGCTCTCGGGCGTCTTCTCGGCATATGTGCCCAAGGGACGCATGCAGTTCATGGTTCGATCACTCCAGTTGGCTGGTGAGGGCGTGCTCCGCATGCAGGTCGCTGAGGTTGCCCGGAGGCTGGAAGCTGAAGGGCTCATGCGATCGGATAGAAAGCGTGTGCTTCCCCGGTTCCCTCAGCGTCTGGCTGTGGTGACCTCCCCCCGGGGCAAGGCGATCCATGATGTGATTCGTACTCTTCGCCGGCGGTATCCACTTGCGGAGTTGTTGGTGGCAGGAGTCCAGGTCGAGGGTGTCGGGGCACCTGAAGCCCTTGTTCACGGTTTGCGTGTTGCTGCGGAGGCAAAACCCGATGTGATCTTGCTTGTACGCGGAGGCGGCAGTTATGAAGATCTCATGCCCTTCAATGCGGAGCAGGTCGCACGGGCTGTTTCGCGGTCACCAATTCCCGTTGTGACCGGTATCGGACATGAGCCGGATACTTCCATCGCGGACATGGTTTCGGATCTGCGTGCATCGACTCCGACAGCGGCGGCAGAGGCCGTATCTCCTTCTATCGACGAGATGCATTCCGAGGTGGAATCGCTTGGCCGGCATCTGGGCAAGGCCCTGTCTCATCGGCTGGAGGGTGCACAGCATGATGTACGACGCCTCGCCGAGCGCCCCGCGTTCAGTGACCCACGCGTGATCATAGGGTCCCTGTCACAACGGCTTGATCTTGTGAGCATCGCCCTCAACGGCGCGCTACCCGGCCGTCTGGAGCGTGATGAGCAGAGGCTCCAGTTCGCGAGAGAGTCCATGCAGCGCACAGGGAGTCATCTTCTGGATAGGCCTCGTGAGAAGTTCGCCGTGTCGGCTGCGCGACTTCACGATCTCTCGCCACTCGCCATTCTTGGCAGGGGATATGCCGTGTGTTTCGCGTCCGACGGAAGAACGGTCATCAAGCAGGCCGCAGAGTTGAGCGCGGGTGACCGCGTGCATGTACGCGTTGCCCACGGACATATCGGTGCAGTGGTCGAGGAGACTGGAGAGTGACGATGGAGGATTCGACATTGAAATCGCCAGAGGAAATGACATTCGGTGAGGCACTCGCCGAACTCGAGGGTATTGTTGGTTCGCTGGAGGGCGGACAGCTGGAGCTTGAGACCAGCTTGGAGCGATATGAGCGGGGCGTGGCACTTCTTCGGTCATTGCAGACGAAACTGAGCGAGGCTCAGCAGAAGGTGACTACACTCATTGGCGAGCTTGAGGTCGACGACACTGAGTGATTCGTGACTTCAGCTTGTGCTTCGTGAGTTAGAATATGCAGTGGTGGGACGGGGTGCTAACCGGCACTCGGTGATGAGGAGGAGAGCCTGTGGACACTTGTATCTTCTGCATGGTCGCGTCGGGGGAAATGGATGCGCGAAAGGTGTATGAGGACGAACTTGTCATCGCGTTCGACGACATCGCACCACAGGCGCCCGTGCATACTCTTATCATCCCCAAGTCGCATCACATTGATCTTGGTGATGATGTTTCTCCAGATCTACTGAATGCGCTGTTCTCTGCGGTGCCCAAGGTCGCTAAGATCAAGGGAGTCGACACGAGCGGCTATCGCGTGATCGTCAACAACGGACGCGACGCCAATCAGACGGTCGGCCATCTACATGTGCATGTCATCGGTGGTCGATCGATGTCGCATGGCATGGTCCTGTTCGATGGCGAGTAACAGAGAGCCATTCACCGACACCTTCGGTGGCTGCCATCATGGTGTTGTTCTCAGAGTGGAGTACTAGCACATGGCTGGCACCGTACCAGTGACATTCGTTCCCGCCGGAAAGACCGTGTGGGTCTCGCCGGGGACCACGGTGCTACAGGCGGCGCAATCCGCAGGTATCGTGATTCCTGCGCCCTGTGGTGGCGCGGGGAGGTGCGGGAAGTGCGCTGTTCGCGTGATCGAGGGGACGCCTCCGGAGCCGGGTGTCGTCGAAGTGCGCGGTTTGAAGCTCGCACCTCGCGGCATGAGACTCGCCTGCCTACTCAAGGTCGAGTCCCCGTTGACAGTCAGGCCTGTCATCGCGCAGCCGACACGTTCCTTGGGAGCGACTGAGGTGCGGGAGCCCGGTCGCGAACTACTGGCTGCTGTGGATCTGGGAACTACATCCGTGCAAGCGGTCGTTGTCGATGCCGAGAGCGGTCTTGAGCTTGGGCGCTCCTCTGTACCCAATGCGCAACAATCATGGGGCAGCGATGTTATGGCGCGTGTGGGAGCTGCCCTCGAAGGACACGGACCGGCATTGCAGAAAGCGGCCGAGGATTCCATTCTTCAGGCACTTCAGAACGCGTGTGGCCACGCGGGAGGGTGTCTCCGCAATGTGACTCGGTTGGTCATCGCCGGGAACACGGTCATGGTCGCACTTTTGTTCTCGGACGATGTCTCGACTCTGGCCGAGGCTCCGTATGAGGCTGCTACTACACGCACGCGATCACTGTCGGGCGACGCGCGGGTCACTCAGGAGCTTGGCTCCAGTGCCGAGATCACCGTGCTGCCCGGCGTGGGTGGTTTCGTTGGTGGTGACCTGGCTGCCGGCCTTGCTGTTTCAGGTCTTCAGGACTATGACGACCCTGGTATGTTCATCGATCTGGGTACCAACGCTGAGATCGCCGTGTTCACTAAAGGGTCCGTGAGCGTCTCATCGGCTGCCGCGGGTCCAGCGTTCGAAGGATACGGCATCGCCAACGGTGGGCCGGCGCTCGACGGCGCCGTGGAGAGGGTTCGGTTCACGGATGGTCGGCTCGCCCTCAAGGTCATCGGTGGGGGAGAGCCCCATTGGCTCTGCGGTTCCGGTTTGGTCTCTGCAATCAGGGCTCTCCGGGATGCAGGACACATAGGTTCGGACGGTAGAATGACCCCTGATGGCCCCCTGTCATCGGACTTCACCGAGATCGATGGCATTGTGGCAGTCACGCTGCGCGGTTCTCAGGGCGCAGGCGTTGTCCTCACGCAGAAGGATATTCGTTCGTTCCAGTTAGCCAAGGGTGCGGTTGCCGCTGGTCTGGCACTTGTGGCCCAAGAGGCGGGAATCAAGCCTCGGAAGAGAATGCGGTTCATCGTCGCGGGTGCGTTCGGTAGCGCTCTCGATCCGGATGACCTCGTCGAACTCGGGGTGTTGCCACAAGAGGCGGGCGATGGAGTCCACCTTGCGGGGAACACTTCTCTGCTGGGAGCGGCAATGGTCGCGGTGCGTCCCGACGTGGTTGAGAGAATCGAAGACATGGTCTCGCGGGCCATGCACGTGGAGTTGGCGATGGACGATCGATTCAACGAGGTGTTCCTCGCATCGATGTCGCTCGAACCCTATTCACTCAAGAAGCGAATGAGGATGAGCTCTTAGAAATTGCGGAAGCCCCAGCCTTCGGGCTGGGGCTTCCTCAGTCCTTCCCCGAAATACCCCTGAGTCTCCAGTCGAGATTGCTCACTGGCTGCCTGGTAGCCGTGTGACTCCATCGCGATGCCGGTCGTCGACGGCTCGACGTTACCGTCCAGATTCCCTGGAACGGTGTCTTCTGGGGGGAAGGGAAACTTGTCAATACAAGAAACTTATCTTACGGCAGCCGCAAATGCAACAGTTGTTACATAAATTGCGCGTTCAGATATCTGAAGCCTTCTCTTGGGCCCACGCCGCCCACCGACGAGTTGGTGCCGCCCACCCGATTCGGGGTCCATATCGGCCTGACCTGCGCATACACTGAGGCAATCACGCTGTGGGGTTGGGTTGTTGTGATCCGTTGTCTTCACGGCGCGATTCCATTAAGACAGTTGGGGATGCGTCCACCGCGCCGCCGCGGAAGGACGGGCGAAGATCCTCAAGTAGCCGGACCAAGGAGGCCAGGACATGACTGACCAGTCCAAATCGATCGAATCAATGTCTACTGAGATGCGGGTCGTCGATCCCCCCGAGTGGGTGACAGAGCGCGCCTACATCAAGTCTATGGACGAGTACGAGACCATGTACAACCGTTCAATCGAGGACCCCGAAGGATTCTGGGCCGAGATGGCCGAGGAGCATCTCTACTGGCACAAGAAGTGGGACTCCGTACTTGAGTGGGAGTTTGAGACACCCAAGGTTGAGTGGTTCAAGGGCGGCAAGACCAACGTCGCCTACAACTGCATTGACCGACACCTCACCACATGGCGTCGCAACAAGGCAGCGATCATCTGGGAGTCCGACGAGGGCCGCACCAAGATGTACACGTACCAGTCGCTGTACTACAAGGTTTGCCGCTTCGCCAACGTGCTCAAGAAGCATGGCGTCAAGAAGGGCGACCGAGTCGCGATCTACATGCCGATGATTCCCGAGCTGGCAGTCGCCATGCTCGCATGCGCCCGTATCGGAGCCATCCACTCGATCGTGTTCGGTGGCTTCTCCGCACAGGCTCTGCGTGATCGTATCAACGACTGTGACGCCAAGCTGGTCGTCACCGCCGACGAAGGAATTCGTGGCGGTCGTGTCGTGCCTCTGAAGGCCATGGTCGATGATGCGCTGCTCGAGGCACCGTGCGTCACCTCGGTCATCGTTGTCTCGCGCGCTCAGACTCGTGTTGACATGGAGCCGGGCCGCGACTACTGGTACCACGAAGAGGTTCGCGCCTCCGACATCCAGCGTCACTGCGACATTGAGTGGATGGACTCCGAGGACCCGCTGTTCATCCTCTACACCTCAGGCTCGACCGGAAAGCCGAAGGGTGTTCTTCACACGACGGCAGGCTATCTTCTGTACACCATGCTCACCTTCAAGTACACGTTCGACTATCACGACGAGGATGTGTACTGGTGCACAGCCGACATTGGCTGGATCACCGGACACAGCTATATCGTCTACGGGCCGCTCGCCTTGGGTGCAACTTCGCTCATGTTCGAGGGAACGCCTACGTATCCCGATGCAGGTAGGTTCTGGCAGGTTATTGAGAAGCATGGCGTCAATCAGTTCTACACCGCTCCGACCGCGATTCGCGCTCTCATGAAGTCCGGCGAAGAGTGGCCCGCAAAGTACGACATGTCGAGCTTGCGCGTCCTGGGAACTGTCGGCGAGCCGATCAATCCCGAGGCATGGATGTGGTACCACGAGCACATCGGCAAGGGACGCGTTCCGATCGTGGACACGTACTGGCAAACGGAGACTGGTGGTCACATGATCACCAACCTACCCGGCGCAACACCTCAGAAGCCGGGTTCAGCCACGCGCCCCATGTTCGGCGTGCAGGCCGTCATCCTGAATGAGGAGAAGCAGGAGGTGGGCGTCAACGAGGGCGGTCGTCTCTGCGTCAAGTTCCCCTGGCCGGGCATGCTTCGTGGCATGTGGGGCGAGGATGGTCTGGCTCGCACGAAGGAAGTCTACTTCACTGCTTTCCCCGGCATGTACTTCACTGGTGACGGGGCACGCAAGGACGAGGACGGCTACTTCTGGTTGCTGGGTCGCGTTGACGACGTTATCAACGTCTCCGGTCACAGAATGGGCACGGCTGAAGTCGAGAGTGCCCTTGTGAGTCATGCCGCAGTCGCTGAGGCTGCTGTTGTTGGATTCCCGCACGATATCAAGGGTGAGGGAATCTATGCCTACGTCATTCTCAAGGGCGACCAGGAGGCCAGCGCGGGTCTGGTCAAGCAGCTCATCGGTCACGTGCGACGGGAGATCGGTCCTATCGCGACACCGGATCATATTCACCTCGTTCCCGAGTTGCCCAAGACACGATCGGGCAAGATCATGCGCCGTCTCTTGCGCAAGATCGCTGCTGGGGAGACAGACGTGAGCGCGTTCGGCGACATCAGCACGCTCGCCGACCCGGGTATCGTGAAGACGATTATGGAGACACGTCCAGGCCTGTAAACTAGGCGTACTGAGAGCAACGATCGAGTGGGGGTTCCGTGCATCCCGATAAGGGAGGCGCGGAACCCCTTTTGCATGGTAAACTTGCGTGCGGCTTTTCAGCCCCTGAGTCTGACCGAAGCACATGAAAGGAAACTCCCCTCATGGCATACAACGATCTGTTTCTGCGCGCTGCGCGACTCGAGTCGACCGAGCGGACTCCCGTATGGATGATGCGTCAAGCAGGTCGCTACATGGAGGAGTATCGTGCCATACGCGCAAAGCACGGTTTCCTCGAGATGTGCCGCACTCCTGAGCTGGCTGTCGAGGTCACCCTCCAGCCCGTCGACCTTGTTGGCGTGGATGCTGCGATCCTCTTCTCGGACATTCTTGTGTCCTTCCCGGGAATGGGTCTGGACCTCGAATTCGCCAAGGGCGAGGGTCCGGTAATCAACAATCCGATCCGCAGTAAGTCGGATGTCGAGAACCTTCGTGTGGCCGATCCCATCGAGCACACCGGCTACGTGATGGAGGCCCTCAAGATCCTGCGTGGCGAGCTCGAGCACAAGGTGCCGCTCATTGGATTCGCAGGGGCACCGTTCACTCTCGCAAGCTATGCCATCGAGGGTCACGGAACTCGCGACTACGAGCACTGCAAGGCGCTCATGTGGACCGATCCGGTCGCGTGGGACATGCTCATGACCAAGTTCTCCGACACTGTCATCGCATATCTCTGCGCGCAGATCGACGCAGGTGCTCAGGTTGTGCAGCTGTTTGACAGCTGGGTCGGTTACGTGGCCCCGCGTGACTACGAGAAGTCGATACTCCCGTACACCAAGCGTGTGCTCGCTGAGATCAAGGCGCATGGCGACAAGGTCGTTCCGGAAGGCGTGCCGGTCATTCACTTCGCCAACGGGGCAGCATCCATGTTGGACCTCGTCCAGCAGGCTGGTGGCGATATCCTGGGCGTTGACTGGCGTATGGACATGAAGAAGGTCGTCGAGCAGATCGATCCTAAATTCGGCATTCAGGGCAACATCGATCCGGTCGCACTCTTCGCACCGGATGATGAACTCGAGGCCATGGTCGTTGAGATTCTTGAGGCGGTCGGCACGCGACCCGGACACATCTTCAACCTGGGTCACGGCATCCACAAGACGAGTGATCCCGAGAAGGCCCGCGCCATGATCCGTTTCGTGCACGAGCACTCAGACCGCATTCGTGCCGGAGCGTAGTCGTGGCTGATGGTCCTGCGGGGTCGCAATCCGAGGTTCTCATCATGGCCTATGGCGGACCTGACTGCCTGGATGCAGTCGGCCCGTTCATGGAGAGCCTTATCGGTCGTGCGTCATCTCCCGATGTGCTGGAGCGCGTGAAGTCGCGCTATACGGCCATCGGCGGGTGTTCTCCGCTGCCCGCCATCACCAGCGACTTTGTGTCATCGATCGCCCGAGAGCTGGAGGTGCGCGGTAC
>DFBG01000168.1:0-6033 GCA_002367305.1 Actinobacteria bacterium UBA3086
TAGCCGTGCAGGCGTCCTCGGCTACTCAAGAGCTCGAGCACGAACAGCTCGACTATTCCCTTGCGTGTCTGTGCAAGCCATCTCGCTAGTGGGTCCACGCAACCTCATCTCCGCCGAAATCCATCAGCACCGCCCAAAGCCGGACCTGTGCTCAGCGTCACGCCAGCAACTCTCGCATCGCCGCTCTCCACACCTTTGGCAGGCGCTCCTGTATCTTGTCCGGCCGACCCATGCTCTCGCCGATCATGCGTGTCACGAACGGACGAGCGACCTCCATGATGTCGATGTCCGGGTACAGCCGACGAGCCACACCCTCGACAGTCGCAAGCGACTTCACGAGCAGGCCATAGCCACTAGGGATCGCAATGCCGTTTCGGCGCAACAACCCCAGGAACCCGAACCCGAAGTGGCGGAAGTCCGTGCTGCCACCGCCCATCGTCTTGTCGAGCAACTCACCCAGTTCGCGCCTGACCATCTCCACCTTGTGCGGCGGCACGACCACGCCAAGGTCCGCGGAGTAGCGCAGTGCGCGGTCGGCGTCGCGATACACGAAGCCCGCGAGCACCTGCGCGATGTCTCCACGCTCGGCGGGGGTGAGATGTCCCACGATGCCAAAGTCGAGATAGGCGATCCGGCTGTCGGGAGTCACGAACAGGTTGGATGGGTGCAGGTCGGCGTGATAGCGGCCGTAGAGCATCACCTGACGCATGAACGCGGTCGCACCGTGTACTGCAAGCGCGTGAGCGTCCACCCCCGCCAACTCCGCCTCGCTCAGTTCCGAGAGTCGCCAGCCGTACATGCGCTCCATGGTGAGCACTTTGGGAGCAGCGTGGGTCCACACGATACGCGGCACCACGATCTTGGGGTCGGGCCTGAAATCAAAGGCGAACCTGTCGGCTACGCGGCCTTCCACGCGCAAGTCGAGCTCACGCTCCAGGGAAGCTGCGAACTCCTGAAGCGACGCGTCCACATCGATGCCTCGCAGAAGCCGCCGCACCAACCTTTTCGACGCAAAGCGACGAGCTTCGGCGACGTCGGTTCGCAAAGCATCCGCTGTCCCGGGGCGAATCACCTTCACCACCACTTCGGCGCCGACGGGCAGCTCCTCGCCCCATACCGGTCGGTAGGCCTTGGCGAGAACAGCGGCATGCACCTGCGCCACCGATGCTGTGGCCAACGGCTTCTCTTCAATGGACTCATACAGGGATGAGATCGGTGCACCCAAACTCGCCTCGATGATGGGCTTGAGCTGTGCGAATGGGACGGGCGCGACGTTGTCCCGCAGGCACTCCATCTCGCGAGCCAGCTCGTCGCCGAACTCGTCAGGCCGTACGGAGATCATCTGTCCGAGCTTGATGAATGCGCCACCCAGCGTCTCGAACGCACGGCGCCACTCGGCCGCGAACGCCGCGCGCCTTGCCGACGCAGACGTGAGACCAAAACGAGAGCGAACGGTGCCGCGCACCCCGGCCGCAAGAAGCGTGCGCGTGATCTGTGTTGAACGCGCGGACATGGGAGTCACGCCCCCGTGGGCACGACGTGCGCAGCGATGGCGTCGAGTGTCGTCTGCATCTGCTGCACGGCTGCACGCAGTTCGGCGACTTCGAAGCGAACCTCCTCGAGGGCCTCATCCTGCGGATTCACTGCCTCTTCCAACTTCCCGGAGGCGATCTGCTCCTTGAGTCGCGCCTTCTCCTCCGCGACCATCGCCATGAATCCGTCAGTGAATGCATCCGCCCCACCGGACATGCCCTCACCCGCCACCGCACTGCCACGCTCGACCGACTGCACCATCAAATCGTCGGCCTGATCGTGCGTGAACATCCACAACGCAAAGAACTTCATCGGATCGAAATCCGCCATACCAACCGCCCCCTCGGCTCCAACTACTGTGTCGACGGCACTGGCTCATGCCGCTGATACGAGTATTACGCAATGTGTAATAACACACAAGACGTAACACATGGGAGCAGCCCGAAAGGACTGGTTGCCCAAGGATGCTCCTCGACCTTTGCACGCGCCCAAGGGGTCTTGTGCAGGAAGTTCGGCACCTAGGGAATGGTTGGATCGTTCTTGAGGCAGTTGATTCGGATGCGCTTGGCCAGTCCGTCCCCCCCATACTTGTCGACAAATTTGCGCAACATCATCTCAAGTGTGGCGACGTGAAGCGGATCTCTGGACTACTCCCTCGGAGATGCTAGCGCGTGCCACGTGGGCAAGTTTTACGATGATCACATGACTCCGACAGGAAGATGAGGAGGAGTAATGCGCGAGACAACCGAGTTCATGGGCTTCACCCTGGAAGACGACGTGTTGAAGACGCAGAGTGGCGATGTGCAACTCAGCCACCTCAAGAAGGCCAAGTTGGGGGAGCACTGCTTGGTTCCACAGCCCACAAGGAGGTGCCAGGTCCGCCCAAATACACGACGAAGTCTGTGCAGCAGGTGAACCGCGCAATGAAGAAACATCGGAAGTAAACGCCTGATCGTTCCTTGGCAGTTTGACCCGTTTTGGGGTTGCGCCTTATCCTTGCCCCTGAAACCTAGGAGGGTGTCTCATGAATAGAACTTCGCCTTGGCGCACCATGGGGGTCATTGCGCTCGTTGCGACAACGATGCTTCTTTCTGGATGTGGGAACGATGCTCCGGATGTGGAAACACCCACTTTGCCCGAGGCGTCCACCGAGAGGGTGGTGGAGCCATCCCCTGAGGCGATTCCCGATGCAGTCCGATGGCCACTCACGGGCCTACCGGCGGATGACTCCTCGGCAGTAGATGTACGCGCCGTCTCCGTCAAGGTCGAGAACTCTTTCGCGGCGTGGCCGCAGAGCAGTCTGCAGAGTGCCGACGTCGTCTACGAGACGCTCACCGAGGCCAACATCACGCGCTTCAACGCGATCTTCCAAAGTCAGGCTCCCGAGATCGTCGGCCCGGTCAGGAGCGCACGGCTCTCCGATATCTACCTCGTCCCTCAGTACGACGCATTTTTTGCACACGTCGGAGCAAGCAAGTCAGTACTCGCAGCCGTAAGGGGTGCGGACATAGATGACTTGGATCAGTTTTTCAACTCCGGCCCGTACTGGCGTTCAAGCGATCGCCAAGCGCCCCACAACATGTACACGCACATCGGCGAGCTCAGGGAGCTGGGACTAGACAAAGGCTTCGCCGACACCGCAGTGCTGCAACCATGGGCTTTCGACCTCTCAAGCCAGCCCACAGTCCCTACGGTCGTTGAGGTAACGATACCCTTCGGGGGCGGCAACGATGTGGTGTGGACGTACGACGAGACCTCCAACCGCTACCTGCGCTCACAGAAGGGGCGCGTCCACGAGGACAGGGAGACCGGGGAGCAGTTGAGCACCCGCAACATGCTCGTTTTTTGGGCGCGTACGAGTTTCGTACCGGGAAACACAACAAGGGACATCGTCTTGGACGGCTCGGGGCGGGCGACCCTGTTCAGGGATGGGACCCGCATCGACGCCACATGGTCCTCGCGCAACGACGGTCCGCCGGAACTCAAGGCCGACGACGGGACCGTGGTCGAACTGGCTCCCGGAAACACATGGATAGAAGTGATCGCTACAGACATGGACATCACCGTCAGGTGATCCGTGTTCGCACAACGAGAAGCCCCGGCCGCCTGACTCGGTGACCGGGGCTGCCTCATATCTTTGTGGCGGAGAGGGAGGGATTCGAACCCTCGAGACGGGGGATGCCCGCCTAACGGTTTTCGAGGGCGATTATCGGTACGTATTCACGCAGGTGGAGCCGTGGGGTTCTTGGCATGACCTACGGGTCAGCCACGACGAAGGCGGCGCTGAACCTAGTGCGCGTCACGGGCGACATAGAGTTCTTCCAGTGCCCTGTATCGGTCCCAGTCGACTGCAGTCTAAATCTCGAAGACGGCATGATGGCGCAGTTTTTGATATATCGCTATATATCGCGAACACGATCAGAGCGAGCTGCGCGGAGACGGATTGTATGGTCGACTTCAAGCCCTTTGAGTCTGCCGTGTCAGGCAAGCCGACGCGCCTAGCCCACAAGGAAGGCCTACATGCTCCAACTTCACGGGATAAGCAAGTCGTACACTACGGCCGACTTCACGCAGGTCGCTCTCGACGACCTGTCCATCTCATTTCGAGAGAACGAGTTCGTAGCCATCCTCGGCCCGTCGGGCTCGGGAAAGACAACGCTTCTCAACATCGTCGGCGGCCTCGACCGCTACGACTCCGGCAACCTGATCGTCGATGGTATCGCGACTGAGGACTTCCGGGATCGCGACTGGGACGCGTACCGCAACAATCGCATCGGCTTCGTCTTTCAGAGCTACAACCTCATCCCGCACCAGACCGTGCTCTCGAACGTGGAACTCGCCCTCACGCTCTCGGGCGTCCCCCGCGCCGAGCGCAGGCAGCGTGCAATAGACGCGCTCGCGCAAGTCGGCCTCGGCGATCACATCCGCAAGAGGCCGAACCAGCTCTCGGGTGGACAGATGCAGCGCGTCGCCATCGCTCGCGCGCTCATCAACGACCCGGAGATCCTGCTCGCCGACGAGCCCACGGGCGCGCTCGATTCCACGACAAGCGAACAGGTGATGGCGCTTCTCACCAAGATCGCGGACGACCGTCTCGTCATCATGGTCACCCACAACTCGGAGCTTGCGGAGAAGTACGCCACGCGCATCGTCAACCTCAAGGACGGACGCATGGCTGACGACAGCGATCCGGTCTCGCCGGACGCAGACGAGTCATATCAGAGCGAGACGGGCGTCAAAAGGACGTCCATGTCGTTCTTCACCGCGTTGGCACTGTCCTTCAACAACCTCATGACCAAGAAGGGCCGCACGCTGATGACGGCCTTCGCGGGTAGCATCGGCATCATCGGCATCGCCGCGATTCTGGCGCTGGCGAACGGTGTCAATGCGTACGTCGAAAGTGTCGAGGAAGATGCGATGTCCGAGTACCCGCTGACGATCCAGAGCCAGGGCATCGACTTGACCTCACTGCTCGCGGGGTCCACGGACAGGGTCGATGCGGACGACCCGGGCACAGGCGACGTGGGCGCCACCGCAGACGGCGGCGAAGTACGCGAACTGCAGATGCTGACCCGCATGTTCGAGTCTGTCGGTACGAACGACCTCGCGTCGCTCAAGGCGTTTCTCGACGACAACGGCGGAGGCATCAACGAGCATGTGAACCTGATCCAGTATTCCTACGACATCACGCCGCAGATCTTCAGCGCAGAGACGTCCGAGGGAGTGCGTCAGGTCAACCCCGATACGACCTTCGCATCACTCGGCTTTGGGTCGGCCGGCGCGGCTAATCCTCTGGCATCCTCATTCAGCACCAACGTGTTCAACGAGATGGTGGATGACACGACCATGGTCGAACGGCAGTACGACGTGGTTGCCGGGCACTGGCCCGCCTCCGACGACGAGGCAGTGGTGGTGCTGACATCGAGTGGCGGCCTGAGCGACGTCATGATCTACGCGATGGGACTTCGAGACCCCGCCGAGCTGGACACAATGATGGAGCAGATGACCAACGCCGAGACCGTCGACACGCCCACCGAGAAGAAGTCGTTCACCTACGAGCAGCTCATGGACACCTCCTTCAAGGTGGTGAACTCGACCGACTACTACGTCCACGACGAGCAGTACGGCGTCTGGACCGACAAGCGTAGCGACGAGGAGTACCTCAGGGAGCTCGTGGAGAGCAGCGAGGACCTGCGCGTTGTCGGCGTGTTGCAGCCCAAGGAAGGGGCGACCGCGACATCGCTCCAGCCGGGCCTCTACTACAGCCCGGCTCTGACGAAGCGCCTCCTCTCAGAGGCCGCGGATACCGAGATCGTTCGCAGTCAGCTGAACGACCCCGCGCGGAACGTGTTCTCGGGTCGAACCTTCGTCGACGAGGAGATGAACCCCGATCGGAGCGACTTCGATCCGACGTCGCTTGTGACTGTCGATCGGGACGCGATAGGCAAGGCATTCAGCTTCGATGCATCCATGCTGCAGTTCGACCCGTCGTTTCTGGAG
>DFBG01000168.1:6180-7436 GCA_002367305.1 Actinobacteria bacterium UBA3086
TCGACTTCGAGGTGGACCAGGAGCTGGTCGCTGCACTGACCAACCAGGCGATCCAGGGCTATCTGGCGTTCTGCACTGCTGAGGGGCTGGACCCCACAGACACCCAGACCAACTTCCCCGTCTTCCTCGAATCCGAGGAAGGTGAGGCGATTCTGGCTGAGACCGAATCGCTCCTCGGCGGCTCGCAGCAGGGGCTCGACGAGCTACAGCGTCGCCTGCTGGATGCTTTGGCCGAAGGTGTCGAGCAGGCAATCCAGGAGCAGATCGCAGCGAGCACCGCCGCACTCCAGGGCCAGCTTGAAGCCACGATGGCCACCTACATGCAGCAGACGATAGCTTCCCTGTCGGAACAGGTGTCCTCGCAGCTCGGAGCCGCGATGCGGGATCAGATCGACTCCGCCCTCGAGTCATCCATGGACCAGCTCGCGAACGGCATGTCCGGCGCGATGGGCATGGACGAGGACGCCCTCCAAGAGATATTCCAGTTCAACATGGACAGGGAAGAACTGACGCAGCTATTGATGTCGATGGCCGGAACCGAGCAGAACTCGTTCGACGGCAATCTGGCGCAACTGGGGTATGCCGACGTCGGCAAGCCGTCCGGTATCGCCATCTACCCCGTGGACTTCGAGGGCAAAGGCAAGGTCATCGAGATCCTGGATGATTACAACGCGCAGAAGGAGATCGAGGGAGACGCCGAGAAGGCCATCACATACACCGACATCGTGGGCACGCTGATGTCGTCTGTGACCGACATCGTCAACGTCATCAGTTACGTGTTGGTGGCGTTCGTCGCGATCTCGCTCGTGGTTTCATCCATCATGATCGGGGTTATCACCTACATCTCCGTGCTGGAACGCAAGAAGGAGATAGGCGTCCTCCGTTCCATTGGCGCCTCAAAGCGCGACATCCGGCGCGTGTTCAACGCCGAGACTCTGATCGTCGGGTTCGTATCAGGGCTTCTCGGCATCAGTGTGACAATCCTGCTCACGCTGCCCGTCAACTCCATCATCCATGCCAGGTTCGATATCGCGAACGTCGCCATACTGCCCAGCGCGGCCGCTGCCATCCTCGTGGCCGTCAGCATGGGGCTTACGTTCCTCGCGGGACTGATCCCCTCCTCGGCGGCTTCACGCAAGGATCCGGTCGAGGCCCTCAGAAGCGAGTAGAGGAACCGAGTAGGCAAGACGCAGCCCCGGTCTCTTGGCGGAGTTCCGGGGCTGCGTTCGTCCTGCTTGTGGCGGAGAGGGAGGGAT
>DFBG01000063.1:0-1631 GCA_002367305.1 Actinobacteria bacterium UBA3086
CTACAACTATCTGGACGAGCTCGATCAGGACGTGCAGACGCTCCAGCAGTTCGAGGACCTACCCAAGCCTCAGGACGCAACGATAGTGGTGGCGTCGACCCAGCCGTTTGTGAAGCCCCCAACGCGCGCGGAAGGCCGACGGCTCGCGGACTGGGTGGATCAGGGCGGCCGGCTCGTGTTGGTCGGTGTGCCCGCTGGGGATGTGCTCCAGGGCACCCGGATCGGAGCCGGCCAGGCGTACTCGACGCAAGAGGTGTCGGAAGTCTCTCCTCGGCAGCCCAGTGTGTACTTCCAGGGTGCGACGACGATCGAAGTCGGCAACGGCCGACTCCTGGCCAATGGATCCGAATGGGTGGCGCATCTCAAGGACACCGGGGGACAGGTCATGGTCAGCCGGGCGTATGGTGCCGGCCAGATAGTGTGGCTCGCGGACCTGATGCCGCTGCAGAATGCGGGTATCGAGCGCGTGGACAACGCGCGTTTCGCGACATTGCTCGCCAGTACGAGTCCCGGTGGTGTGTGGTTCGACGAGTATCACCACGGCTATGCGAGAGGCGGTGGTGTGTGGGATCGGCTGGGTAGCGGCGGTCGGACCGCACTCGTTCTGGCGCTGCTCGCGTGCGCTCTTTATCTGGTGGCGCAGGGCCGTAGGCTCGCTCCGGCGATCCGCGAGCCTGAGACAAAGAAGGTCCGCACGGGTGCATACATCGCATCGCTCGCCGAGCTCTACCGCGGTGCAGGAGCGCATCGCGAGGTGCTTCAGACCATGGTCGAGGGGCTCAGCCAGTCCCTTGTGCGCAGATATGGGTCGGTTGAGACCGGCCGTGAAAGACATGCTGTGGCGGGAGCGGCGCTCGATGAGGCCGCGAGTCTCATGTCCGCCGATAAGATCCGCCGTGATCGATTCGTGACCGTGTCCCGCGCCATCGCGCGGGCGAGACAGGAGGTCGAGGGTAGAGATGTCTGATGCCAACAAGGTGATGCAGCTGGCCGAAGCGGTTCGCACCGAGGTGGGCAAGGCCGTCGTCGGCCAGACCGACACGGTCGATAGCCTGCTGGTCGGTCTGGTGACCGGAGGCCACGTGTTGCTCGAGGGAGTGCCCGGCACGGCCAAGACGCTGCTCGCTCGCAGCATGGCGTACGTGCTGGGAGCTTCGTTCAAGCGCATCCAGTTCAGCCCGGATCTCATGCCCGCCGACGTGGTGGGGACCAACGTTTTTGACGCGGAGACATCCTCGTTCCGCCTGCGTCGTGGACCGGTGTTCGCCAATCTCGTGCTCGCCGATGAGATCAACCGAACGCCTCCCAAGACACAGTCCGCCCTGCTCGAGGCGATGCAGGAGGGTCAGGCCACCATAGACGGGACGTCGCATGCGCTGCCGCAGCCGTTCATGGTGATCGCCACGCAGAACCCAGTCGAGTACGAGGGGACGTACCCTCTGCCCGAGGCGCAGCTCGATCGTTTTCAGCAGAAGGTCGTGATGGGGTATCCCAGCCCCGATGAGGAGATCGAGGTGCTCAGGCGTCACGTCGGAGGTCTGGAGCAGACGGATCTGGGCGAGATGGGCCTGCGTGAGGTCGCCGGTGTCGAGGATCTCCTCGCGGCACGCGCCGAGCTCGACTCCGTGACG
>DFBG01000063.1:1654-4186 GCA_002367305.1 Actinobacteria bacterium UBA3086
GGTGTGACGTCGTATGTGAGCGCGATCGTTCGCGCCACTCGCGAGCATGCCGGGGTCTCGCTCGGAGCCAGTCCACGAGCGGCAGTCAGTCTGCTCGTCGCCTCCAAGGCTCGGGCGCTTCTCTCCGGGCGCGAGTTCGTGACGCCGGACGATGTGAAGGGCATGGTGCACGACTGCCTCCGTCATCGAGTGCTGCTGCGCCCTGAGATCGAGATCGAGGGCGTCACCGTGGACTCCGTGCTCGATGACGTGCTCGGTCGGGTGGATGTTCCTCGGTGACGAGCCGTTCTGACACCCTGTTCCAGCGCATTCGCGGTCTGCATATCACGACTCGTACCGCGCTGCTCGTGGCCGTTCCGGTGCCCATCGTGGCCTGGATGCCCGGTGCGCTGGGTCCGATTCTGGGCGCGGTGGTCCTGGTGGCGCTCCTTGTCATGGTGCAGAGGGATATCGCGGCGACTCCCGAGCGTGATCGGATCACCATCACACGTACCTTGCCCGTGAAGCTCTCCATCGGTGTTCCCAATCCGGTCACCATCACGATCCAGAACTCCTCGTCGCACGTAGCGCGCCTCATAGGCCGTGAATCTCCGCCCGTGGGCTTCGTCGGCAAACGCGCTATCGGTCCGCTCGTGATCGGCGGTCGCGGTACTGGTGATGTTCGGCTGACGTTCACGCCGCAGTCGCGCGGAGCGTACGAGTTCGGCGATATCGGCATCCGCCTGGTCGGTCCTCTGGGGCTGGCTGGTCGGCAGTTCATCGTGCCGCTGTCCGAGGAGGCCAAGGTCTATCCGGACATCCAGGCCGTGCACGGGTACGCGCTGCTCGCGAGGCGCGGGGCGTTGCAGGAGATCGGCATCAAGCGAGCACGGCTGGCCGGCACCGGCACTGAGTTCGAGTCGCTGGCAGAGTACTCGGATGGCGACGACTACCGTGACATCGACTGGAAGGCGACAGCCCGCCGAGGAGCCCCCGTGGTTCGACGATTCGAGGCTGAGCGCAGTCAGACGATCATGCTCGTGGTCGATACGGGACGCCTCATGACGCCCCGTGTGGAGGGCATGACCAAGCTCGATCGTGCGGTCAATGCGACGCTGCTGCTGGCGTATCTGGCAACGCAGAGCGGGGACAACGTCGGGCTTCTCGTGTTCGGACGAGATGTGCAGCGTTATCTGCCGCCGCGCAAGGGCCATCGGCAGTTCCTGGCTGTTCTGGAAGCGCTGTATTCGGTGGAAGGCACGGTCGAGGAGCCGGACTATGCGGGCGCGCTGCGCTATCTTGCGACGCGCTTGGGCAAGCGCTCGCTCGTGGTGCTCATGACCGATCTCGCAGGTACCGAGCCCTCGCGAAGGCTGCTGGGGGTCCTAGGATCGCTTACGCCTCGGCATCTACCGCTTGTGATCACGCAGCGCAATCGGGAGGTCGAGGCAAAGGGCGATCGCGTGCCGGAATCGGAGTCCGAGGCGTTCGAGACATCGATTGCGCAGACGCTCCTGCGTGACAAGGCCGCCGCATTGCGCCTGCTGAGCGCGCGAGGCTCACTCGTGCTGGATGTGTTCCCCGAGGAACTCTCTGTTGCCGCAGTGAACCGCTATCTGGAGATCAAGGCACGCGGCAGACTCTAGCGATTCGTGAGGCCGACTAGTCGCGGCTGCGACCGGGCAGCAGGATGTACGCCGACAGGAGCGCGAACATCACTGCACCGAATCCCAGTTTGAGTACCGGGTCGATGCCGGTGGGCGTCACGAAGCCCTCGATGATACCCGCAATGATGAGCAGCGGTATCACACCCATGACCATCTTGGCCGCATCACCGGATCCCGCGCGAAGTGAGGCCATTCTAGGCAGATCGCCGGGGAACAGCAGTGACCGCGCGAGCATGAGACCAGCGCCTCCCGCTAGGACGATCGCGGGGAGTTCCAATGAGCCGTGAGGCACGATGAGGGACCAGAAGGAGAGCGACTCGCCTGCGGTGGCGAAGGCGCCGCCGAGCGCTCCCAGAAGCAGCCCGTTGGTGACGAGCGCATATACGGTGAGTGCGCCGAAGGTCATGCCGCCTGCGAAGGCGGTGAAGGAGACCTGGATGTTGTTGACGGTTATGCCTGCGCTGATGGTGGGAGCGAGCGCGGACATGGCCTCGCGCACATCCTGCCCCTGCGCTATCGAATCGCCGATCCCATCGCGGAGAGCCTCGGGGATGAAGACGCGGGCCAGCGGGTAGTTGACGTGCGCGAGCAGGTATCCCAGTGCAGTGGCCCCGAAGAGCAGTGCCGCCGAGATGGCCAGTGGTTTCCAGTTACGACGGATGAGTCGTGGGTACTCCACCGACAGAAACCGCAGGATCGCCGACGCACGACGCGGACTCGCCCCGTAGAGTTCGGCGTGTGCCGTGCCCACGAGGTGATTCAGGTGCTCGGTCGTGCGGGTGCCGGGGAAGTGGGTCTGCGCGTACGCGAGATCGGCCGCCGTGCGGCGGTAGTCGTCATGCATGATGCGCAGCTCCGCCGCACCCATGCGGGTGACGCCCTTGTG
>DFBG01000063.1:4322-12459 GCA_002367305.1 Actinobacteria bacterium UBA3086
GTTCCACTACGAGCTCGCCGGGGTTGGTTCCCGAGGAATCGCAGCGATTCTGGATCTCGTCGCCATCTCTGCGCTGATCCTGGGTGAGATCCTGCTCACATTTCTCGTCACCGCGATCGTGGGTAGGATCATCGATCGAAGCATCTATCTGTTCACCACATGGGCACTTGCCGGGCTCATCGTCGCGGTCTTCATCACGTTTTGGGGCTACTACATCTTTGGCGACGTGGCTCGCAACGGACAGACGTGGGGCAAGCGTCGGCTGGGCATTCGCGTCGTGCGCGAGGACGGCAGCCGCGTGACGGTCATCGATTCGGTCATTCGTAACCTCGTACGCGTCATCGATCTCCTGCCGGGGAACTACACGGTGGGCGTCGCTTCGATCATGCTCAGCCGAGAGGCCCGCCGGATCGGGGATATCGCCGCTGGCACGGTCGTGATCCGCGCGGTAAAGGCACTGTCGGATTTCTCGCCGGCCGGCGCCCATCCCGAGAAGACCGAGCTCGTTCGGGACTTCCTTGAGCGGCGCGACGAGATGACCCCGGAAGGGCGCTACCAGACTGCCTCCGCGATTCTCGCAGCGTTGGGCGAGCAGCCCGGAACTTGGGACGAGCCTATGATCGCCGGGCGCCTGGCCGATCTCACGGGCCTGCGCTAGGCCGATACGCTCTCGCACGCCCCTCGCGCGTCCCCGGCACATCCCTCGCGCGTTGACAGCGTGTGCGTCTGTCGTTACCGTAAACCAACATCACGCACACGGTTTACATCAAGGAGCACCTGTCGATGAGTCCCACCGAGCGGCCCACCGAGCGCCCCACCAGACCCCGCGGTCGTACGCGAGAGACCGTGATCGCGGCCCTGTTCGCGGCGCTGCTGTCGGCCAGTGCGTGGATCGTGATCCCTGCAGGCGCGGTGCCTGTCACGTTGCAGGTCTTCATCGTGCTGCTCGCAGGCCTCATTCTTCCTACACGACTCGCCGCGACGGCCGTGGCCTCATATCTACTGGTCGGCGCATTCGGCGCGCCGGTCTTCTCTGGCGGTGGCGCGGGTCTCGCATGGATCCTCGGTCCGACCGGTGGCTACCTTTTCGGATTCCTGGTTGCTGCTGTGCTCGTGGCCTTCGTCAGCGGGTTTTTGGCGCAACAAATGCCGCAGATGGTCGCCGACGGCATCGGCGTCGCTTTGGGGGTGGTCGCGATCTATGCTGCGGGGTGGATTCAGCTGACGCTCGTGACCGGCATGGGTTGGGGCGCCGCGTTCATTGCCGGTGTGGTGCCGTTCATCGCTCTGGACGCCGCCAAGGCCGTGGTTGCGGTGGGTGTCGCGTCGTCGTTGCGGCGAGCCAGAGTCGTATAGCCGACGAACGGAATCGATTTCGGTCTGGTTCATGTCAGACCGTGCCTCTAAGATGGGTCATGCAGTGATCGCCGTCGCCTAGGGGGAAGCACGTGAGTGATTCGGTTCGGTTCGTCCATGCGGCGGATCTTCATCTCGGGGCACCGTTCAAGCGTGTGCAGGCGGCCGACTCGCGCGTGAGCGATGCGCTGCTCGTTGCCGGCACCTTGGCGTTGGGTCGGATCGTCGATCTCTGCATCGATCGCGATGTGGACTTCCTTCTGCTCGCCGGCGATGTGTTCGACAGTGCGACGCCGCATCCCTCGGCACAGCACGCCTTCCGGCGGGCCATGGAGGAGCTCAACACCGCTGGCATCCCCGTCTACATGACGCGTGGCAACCATGACCCCGGCGATGGCCGCTACGACTGGATCGATCTCCCCGACAACGTTCGGGTCTTTTCTTCCGCGCAGGTCGAACGAGTGCTCCATGAGCGAGAGGGACGCGCCTCGTGCGCGATCCATGGCTGGAGCTTTCCTTCACGTGAGGTATTGGACAACGTCGCGAAGCGGTTTCGCCGCGACCCGGGGGACCAGATAGCGATCGGGGTTCTGCATGCCAACGTCGGCGATCGAGAGGGCTGGGATCCCTACGCTCCCTGTTCGGTGGTCGATCTGCGCGATGCAGGCATGGACTACTGGGCCCTTGGTCACATTCATCTTCCAGAGGTCGTGAGCGCGGAGACACCGGTGGTCGTGTACCCGGGGAGTCCGCAAGGTCTCGACCCCGGTGAATCCGGTGAGCACGGCTGCTTCTTGGTTGAGGCTGGTCCCGGAAACGCTACGGCCGAGTTCGTCCCAACCGCATCGGTGCGATGGGAGACTGTCGAGGTCGACATGAGTGACGTGTTCGATGCTCAGGGTGTGCGGCGTCGGATCATGTCGTCGTGTCAGGAGATTCGTGAGGGATCCGCGTGTCCAGTCATTCTCAGGATCGAACTCGCCGGGCGCACCGCTGCACGCAGATTGCTGACGGGGGCGGACCTCACCGCGCTGGTTGAGGACGTCACCGCTGAACAGATGGAACGATCCCCGTGGGTGTGGATCGATCGGGTGACCAATCACACGCGGCCGGCCATGGACGTCGGGGCGCTTCTGTCCGACCCCGGGTTCGTGGGTGATCTCATGCGAGACGTGCAGGAGATGATCGACGCGGGCCAGGCTGCCTCGTTCGTGCAGGAGGCGCTGGAGTCCTATCTGAGCAAGGTGCCCACAGAGGCACAGCCCGATATCGACGCGGAGTCACTGCTCATCGCTGCGCGCGATGCCGCACTCGACCTGCTTGTTCAGGGAGGGGAGTGACATGCGGATCAAGAGTATTGAGGCGCGTCGTTTTGGCGCTCTGATCGATTCGGACCTCTCTGGACTAGGGAGTGGGCTGAACGTCGTCTACGGTCCCAACGAGGCCGGCAAGAGTTCGTACACCGCGCTCGTGAGGCATCTGCTCTACGGTTTCACCGACAAGCGGCGCGCAGAACGTCACTACGAGCCTGCTGACGGAGTCCGCGCCGGACGACTCGAGTTTGACCTTGACGGCTCCCTCTGGACGCTTGAGCGCGCCGACGGCAAGGGCGGCGGCGATCCCGTAGTGGTCGGCCCCAACGGCCCTTCGAATGCGCAGGACTTCCTTTCACGTGTTCGCGGTGGCGTGTCCGAGGAGGTCTACCGAGCCGTGTTCGGTTTCGGTCTGGCCGAGCTTGCCGAGCTGGAATCGCTTGAGAGCATCCATTCGCATCTTCACGCCACCGTGGCCGGGCTATCCGTGAATCCGCGCGACGCGTACCTAGGACTCGAGAAGGAAGCCGCCACGTACTTCAAGTCGGGTGGAAGTGCTCAGCCGGTGGCGAAGCTCCTGCGCGAGTTGAGTGCGAAACGTAAGGATATCCGCGCTGAACGAGCCGAGTCCGAGGGTGCCGAGGCCGATCGGGAGCGCTTGCGTGAACTCGAGGCGCAGGTGAATCGGGCAGGCGAGAGGCTCGTCGGCGAACGGGCTCGTCTCGCCGAGGTGGAGGCGGCGCTTGCGGGTGTGGCTCAGATACATGATGAGAGGGTGGCACTGGAGCGTTCTGAGGTCCCCGAGGTCCAGCGCAAACTCGATGTTCTGCGCGCTGCGGCTGAGGCCATCGTCGTTGATGAGCAGGTGCTCGCCCGGCTCGATGAACTCAATGAACTCGTGGCCAGATTGGATCAGTTCGAGAGTGCGAGGACTCAACTCGCATCGTCGGTTCAGCGTTTGAACGAACTCGACTCCGCTAACGCTCAGGCGATCCTGCGGGTCGGAGAGGGTTGGGATGCCGCATCTGTGGCGGCAGTTCCGGTCGGCGGGCAGGTCGAGGACGCGGCCGAGCAGTGCGCTCAAGACTACCGGCGCGCGGTCGATGTGCAGGCGGAGGCGGATAGGGTCGCCCGTTTGGCGCGCGAGCGTGAGGTAGCCACTCGCGGTGCTGCCGAGAAAGCGGTGGCGGCCATCGGGATCTCATACGAGCCTGGCGTGAACTCCGTTGTCGATCAGAGGATAGAGGCCATCGATCGGCTGCTCGCTTCGGCGGGTTCGGCTGCGCGCGGTAGCGTACTTCCTCTGATCCTGTCTCTCATGCTCAGTCTGGCCGGTGCAGGACTCACCGGATGGGCGGTATTGGAGCGCGAGTGGCCGGTGGCCATCGTCGGTGGTGCCGTTCTTCTCGTCGCGCTCGTTCTGGCCATCACCGTGGCCAGGCGTCGGCATCCGGCGGATGTGACCGCGTATCTGGACATCCTGGGTCTTGTCGATGTGCCTTCCGGAACCAAGGGTCTCGATATCAAGCAGGCGCTCTATGTTGCCCGGGACGTGCTCAAGGACGACGATGAAGCGTCCACCGTGGCGGTCGATGCTGAGAGGGTCGTGGCGGATGCACGTGCGGAGGTCGGTCGCGTGGAGAAGGAATGCTCCAAGATTCTGACCCCATTGGGACTGGGCGCGGTCGCGGCTGATCCGTCGACGGCGCTGTCGATTCTGCGTCGCGTGCGTGAGGCCCAGGGGCTCGCGCAGGAGTTGGCTCGCACGGCGAATCAAGCAATCAAGCTACGTGCCCAGTGCAAGTCGTTCGCCCATCGAGCGGTTCAGACGGGTGTCGAGCTCACTGACGAGCAGGAGTTCTCGGAGGTCGCTGCTCTGGTCCGGCTTGCGGTGGAGCGTGCGCGCGATTCCGCGAAGCTCGCGGGTGAGCGCAACGAGGCACAGCGTGAGGTCCTTGTCACCGAGAAGGAGCTTGCGCGCCTGTCGCAGCGGCTTCAGGGAATCGGTTCACGGATCACGGAGACCGTAGAAGGCGTGCAACTTCCGGACGTCAGAACTCTTGCTGATCTCGAAGCTATTGCGGGCGAACTCGCACGTGAGGTCGAGCGACTGCAGGGCAATTATGATGAGGTGCGCGACGAGCGTGCTCGCTTGGCGGAGCGGCTTACTGCGGTAGCCGATGACGATACGCTCGCGCGCATGTCACTGCAGGAGTCTGCGGTGATAGAGCAGATGCGTGAAGCGGGTGAGCAGTACTCGATCCGGGCCGTTGCGGCACAGCTGATCGGTACCACATTGCGTAAGTACGAGCGAGACCGTCAGCCCGCTGTGGTCGCGCGCGCCGCATCTCTGTTCGAGCAGATCACAGATGGCCGATACGGCGAGGTCCTGAGTCCACTGGGCGAGTTCGAGCTCACGGTTCGTGGCGAGGGCGTTCCGGCTCGCGGTCAGGACCAGCTCTCCACGGCCACGGCAGAGCAGTTGTACCTCACGCTGCGCCTCGCGTACCTCGAGAGTCTTGTCGGTCCCGAGAGCGCATTGCCTGTGCTCATGGATGACGTTCTGGTCAACTTCGATGAGGAGCGTCGTCTCGAGACCGCCCGCATCATCGCCGAGTTCGCGTCAGTGCGGCAGATCATCCTGTTCACCTGCCAGGAGTCGACCCTTGAAGCGTTCTCAAAGGCCGACCCCGGACATACTTCGCTCTCGCTGGAGCGCTGTTAGCCGCGCGGCGGCTCACCCGTGGGCGGAGGCGGCGGCGTCCCCGTGGCGGTCACGGCTGTCGCTGCCGACGGGTTCATCGGTTGCTGTGCGACGAGACGCTCCGCAGCGCGACGACGACGTTCCTCGGCGCCCTTGTTGAACACTTCCTCCCAGTCGAGATGACCGGTCTTCGCCATGAAGTAGCCCAGGGTGATCACCGAGCCGATCGTGACTGCCAGCCCTGTGAGGCCCTCGAAGAAGAAGCTGTATGAGAACACGACAAGGAAGATGAACTGACTGAGCGCGAACTCGATCAGCGCGCCGCGGTCCTTGACCACGAGTCGCAGGTAGCTCACGCAAAGGGCGAGTGAGGTGGCGGAGGCGATTGCAAACGCGATGTTGATGTCGATTCGGTCCACGAGATACGCAAAGAGAAGATGGAACGAGAAGAAGCCGGCGGCGAGGAACGCGAAGTTCATGGGGTGGATGCGCACATCTCGCATCGCTCCGGTGAGTACGAGCGCGGCGAAGTAGAACAACAGCGAGACCGGCGCGAAGAATGAGATGCGAGAGGCGACGGGCCCGGGGTTGAGCGGCTTGGGCATCACGAGGCCGATCTGGCGGCCGCTCACGAGTGAATCGTAGGCCCAGCTGAGCCGCCATCCGGACTCAGTCTCCACTTTGGCTGTGGGGGACACGGCATCGGCAGGAAAGTCGACCGCATCGAAGTCGGTGTTCATAACGAGTTCGAAGTCATCGATCACACCGACACTTCCGCGAGTAGGCGAGTAGCGCCACTCATCGAGACCCTGGGTGCGATAGCCGGTCTCAATGAGTCCGGTCGCGCCAGGGGCGAGTGTGAATGTGGCGACGGCCTCCCCGGATTCGTACGAGATCTGTTGTATCTCATCGTCCACCTGAACGACGAATCCGTCGTAGGCTCCGTTCGGGTCGGGGAACGAGAAGCGCATGTTCACTTCTTGGATGGCGTCGCGCGAGGGGTTCTGAACGCTGTACCGAGCGCTGAAGTCCACAGCGTAGGTCGCGTACCAAAGAAGACCTTTCTTGCGTTGATCAAGAGCGAAGTCCGCGTTCACGCGACTTGACGTGATACTCAGCGGCTCCCCGTTCGCATCAAAGGTCGGAGCGAGTTGTTCTTGCGATGTTCCCCAGAGCCCTGAGACAGCGGAGCGTCCAGAGTCGTCGGCGGACTGCGTGCGGTAGTTCACTGATCCGCCGAGCGCCATCCATGCGACGGCTACGATTGCGAAGATGAAGCCGATACCCACCAGTCGTGGAGCTGTCATGGCCTTGTGCCTCCCTGTCCCCAGCGTGCCCGTGCTGGCCACGCGATCCCTGGGCATCGTCGGATACCTCTTCTCCTAGTGTGGGAGAGCGTGATGGCGCGGCGATGTCATGTGTATGACGGGTCGGTGACAGACGGTGTTCGAAGCAATGTCGCGCGCAGGGGAGTCCGAGCACGGGGGTCCGGCGGTGCCGACTCGGGTGCCTACTCGGGTGCGGCGGGAAAGCGCATGACGAATCGCGCGCCTTGAGCGTCCACGCGGTTCTCCGCGTGGATCTCGCCAGCATGTGCGCCGACGATCGCCTTGACGATCGCGAGTCCCAGACCTGCGCCGCCGGTCAATCGGTCACGGCTGCGGTCGGCGCGGTAGAAGCGGTCAAAGAGCCGCTCCAGGTCGTCCTCGGCAAGGCCTGGGCCCTCGTCAACGATGGCGACCACCGCGTGCCCGTCGTCCTCTGAGAGCTCGATGGTGAGCGTGCCTCCGGGCTCCATGACGCGACTCGCGTTGTCCGTGAGGTTGGCCACGATCTGCTGTATGCGATCGGGATCCCCGAGGATGTCGGGTGCATCGCCGACGATCCGCACTTCGACCTCACGTTCCTCGAACAGTGGCTCAAGCGCAGCCATGGCATGCTGGGCAACCGACTTAAGAACGATACGACGCAAGGAGATCTCACCCGTCGCACCTTCGATCCGCTGCAGCGTGAGCAGGTCGTTTGCCAGTCGTCCCAACCGTTCGGACTCCCGCACCATTGTGGACAAGAAACGGTCGGCCTCTTCCTGTTCGACATCGCCGTCGAGCAGCGTTTCGGCGGCACCTCGGATCGCGGTCAGGGGTGTACGAAGTTCGTGGCTCACGTCGGACACGAATCGTGACTTGCGCCGTTCCTCTTCGCGAAGTTCGATCATGATGCGGCCGACCTCGTCTGCCATCTGGTTGAACGCCACTGCCACGGCTTGCGTTTCTCGACTGCCGGTGGGCTTCGCGCGGACCGAGTGCTGGCCTGCGGCAAACGCGTTGGCACTGCGTTCGAGTTCGCGCAGCGGGCGCGACAGCCATCGTGACAGTATCTCGGCTAGGACCAGGGTAAGCGCGGCGAATGCTCCCATCATCCACAGCAGGCGGAGTCGGTAGTCCTGCAACAGCGTGAGGATCGAGAAGGTCTGCGCGGATGAGTACGTTGCACCCACGATCTCGTCGCCATCATGAAGCGGAAGAGCGACATAGAGTGCGAGTTTCCCGGAGGGTGACTGGCGAGTGTATGAGCCATAGCCGCCTTCAAGGGCGCGCTGTACTTCGGGGCGTTCGCCGTAGAGTAGGCCGATGTCGCCGCTCGAGTCCGCCACCGCGACACCTTCGGCGTCCACGATGATCACTCGGGCGTTGAGAACCGGATCGATGCGGTCCAACGCGCGATCGAGCGCTTCGGCGTCGGCCAGGCCGACCTCCTCAGCGAA
>DFBG01000153.1:0-6588 GCA_002367305.1 Actinobacteria bacterium UBA3086
GGCGCTGGTTTCCACGATGGCACCCAGCGCGCTGATCTACGACGGCCGCAACTGCCTGAATCCAGAAGCGATTCGAACAGCAGGTGCAACATACGTTGGCGTGGGTCGCCCGCAAATAGGGGCATGAACCTTTCAGAACGAGAACACTCATCACCTCTTCAAGGAGGACCTGTGTCCCACTTCTATCTGAATGACCCGGCCCTAGAGTCGATCGGCGAGAAGGTCCTCGCTGGTGAACGGCTGTCCCGCGAGGATGGCATCGCCCTCTACAAGAGCCGCGATCTCGTCGGCGTCGGTCAGTTGGCGGACTTCGTCCGTCGGCAGCAGAACGGCGACCGGGTCCACTTCATGGTCAATCGCCATATCAACCCCACCAATGTATGTCGCAACCGCTGCAAGTTCTGCGCATTCGCCCGCAGCGAGGGCGAAGAGGGCGCATACGCAATGACGCTCGACGCCATTGTCGAGGCCGCGATCGAGGGTGCCAACGACGGTGCGTACGAGGTCCACATCGTGAGCGGACTGCACCCCGAGTGGAGCTACGAGTTCTACGTGGACATGGTGCGCCGCGTACGAAACGCGATCCCCAAACATGTCATCGTGCAGGCATTCACCGCCGTCGAGATCGAGCATATGGCCATCATCGCCGACAAGAGCACGCTCGAGGTCCTGCGCGATCTTCAAGAGGCCGGGCTCGACGCGCTGCCCGGCGGTGGCGCAGAGATCTTCTCGGACCGCACGCGTGCCGCCGCGTGGGACAAGAAGACCACGAGCGATGTGTGGCTGCGCATCCACGGCGAGGCACACTCTCTGGGCATAAAGACGAACTGCACCATGCTGTACGGCCATATCGAGACCGTTGAGGAACGCGTGGATCACCTCATCACGCTGCGCGAACAGCAGGACAAGAGTGGGGGCTTCCTGGCCTTCATCCCGCTCGCGTTCCACCCGGCCAACACCGAGCTCGAGGACCTACCCGGAACCACGGGCTTCGATGACCTGAAGACGCTTGCCGTCGCACGCCTCATGCTCGACAACATCCCGCACATCAAGGCGTTCTGGATCATGATCGGGCTCAAAATGGCGCAACTCTCGACCGCCTTCGGAGTCGATGACATCGACGGCACGGTCGTCGAGGAGAAGATCACCCACATGGCGGGCGCCACAACACCGGAGGCGCTGTCCAAGGACGACCTCGTGAACATGATCCGCGAGACCGGTCACACGCCCGTGGAGCGGGACACTCTCTACGACTACGTGAAGGTATACGACGCCGATGTCGGCGAGTAACGTGCGCCCTCGCCTCGGCCATATCCAGTTCCTGAACTGCCTGCCGCTCTACTACGGGCTGGTCAAGAACGACGTACTACTCGACGTGGACTTGGTGCAAGCCGCGCCCAAGGACCTCACGCGCATGCTACTCGACGGCAGACTCGACATCGCGCCGATCCCAGCCATTGAATACGCCCGCAATGCGAAGGATCTGGTGCTGCTACCCGACATCGCGATCTCAAGCGACGGAGAGGTGCAGTCGATCCTGCTGCTATCCAAAGTACCCGTCGATGAACTCGACGGCGCCCGGGTCGCGCTCACGAACACCTCCCGCACCTCCCAGGTGCTCACGCGCGTGTTACTCCAGAATCACTGGGGAGTCACGCCCGAATATGTGGAGATGCCCCCGGATCTCCCTGCCATGCTGCGCGACGCCGACGCAGCCCTCCTCATAGGCGACGAGGCGTTGCGGGCGTATTGGGAACACGACGAGGGCCTTCATGCCTGCGACCTAGGCGAAGTCTGGACGCAATGGACCGGGCTGCCCATGGTATACGCCGTCTGGGCGGTGAGGCGCGACTACGCCACGAACGAAGCTGATGCCCTGTCGCACGTCGCCCGCGCCCTCACCGGTTCGCTCGCGTACTGTCGCGAGAACCTCGATGACATCTCGGAATATGCGGCGCGATGGGAGTCCTTTCCCGTCGGCCACTTTCGCTCGTACTTCAATGCGCTGCAGTTCCGCTTCGAGTCCCGCTATCGTGAAGGACTCGCCCGCTATCTGGCCGAAGCGCATGCGATCGGTCAGCTGGAGAGCGTTCCCGCCATTGAGATCGTGGAGGTCTCCTCATGATGGACACGGATACCACGCGGGAACTCGCGATCGCAGCTGGCTCCGGTGAGCACCGCCTGACTGACGACGAGGCGCTGCTACTGCTCTCGTCGGCAGAGCTGCTCGATCTGGGTGCGGCGGCCACTACGATGCGCCAGCGACTGCACCCTGGCGACGAGGTCACCTTCATCGTCGACCGGAACGTGAACTACACCAATGTATGCGTGTCGAAATGCCGATTCTGTGCTTTCTATCGCGACCTCGATGAGCCGGACGCATACGTGCTCTCGCGCGAGCAGCTGGATGAGAAGGTCGCCGAGACGCTCGATCTGGAGGGGACGGCCATCCTGCTCCAGGGCGGCATGCACCCCAAGCTGGGCATCGACTGGTATGAGGACATGCTCCGCAGCATCAAGTGCGCGCATCCGGAGATCCACGTCCACGGCTTCGGCCCCCCTGAGATCGTACACATCGCCCGCGTGTCCGATCTCTCTGTGCGCGACACCCTCATACGGCTGCGGAACGCCGGCCTCGACTCCCTGCCGGGTGGAGGGGCGGAGATCCTCTCGGATCGAGTGCGAGCATACTCGTCGCCCAAGAAGGCGACGGCCACCGAGTGGATCGGCGTCATGCGACAGGCTCACGAGATCGATATGTCCACGACGGCCACCATGATGTTCGGCGGTGCAGAGACCGTTCAAGAACGCGTGGAGCATCTGCGCAGGATCCGCGACCTGCAGGATGAGTCAGTCGCGGCGGGTCGTGTGGGCTTCCGTGCGTTCATTCCCTGGTCGTTCCAGCCGGGCAACACCGAGCAGGGCGGGCAGACCGCCACAAGCTGGGAGTATCTGCGTATGTTGGCCATCTCGCGTCTCTATCTGGACAACGTACCCAGCATCCAAGCGTCATGGGTGACGCAGGGCGACAAGATCGGGCAGGTGGCACTTGCTTTCGGTGCCAATGACATGGGCTCGACTATGATCGAGGAGAACGTGGTGGCTGCAGCCGGTGTACGTTTCAAGGTTGGCCGGGACGAGCTCGTATGGCTTATCCGCGAGGCCGGCTTCACCCCTGTGCAACGCGACACCCTCTACCGTGAAGTCAGACGCTTCGGATAGTCTCATCCATAGACGACGTCAGGAGATGCCCGTGTCCGCACAGTCCATACCCCGCGCCCAGTTCGGCATCTGTGGCGGCTCCGGCACGCTGTCCTTCCCCTTCCCTGCCGGACTCGATGACGAGCGCGTCACCGTGTTGGCCGACGACCTCGTGTTCGACACGCCGTTCGGTCGCTCGCCCGTGTTCACTCACTTCCGCGTCGACAGCGCGTACGGTCCTCGCGACGTACTCAGCGTCAAGATGCACGGCTGGCGACGTGGCGTGAAGCGCGCTGACGCCTCGCTACAGACGTTCTGGGTGTTTCATGAGGCCGGTGTCACCAAAGTGCTAGCGGATGGCGGCGTAGGCTCACTGAATCACCTCTTGGACCCTCGCGACATTGTCATCCCCAATGATTTCATCGACCTGTCCATGAAACAGGACATCTACGTCCGCGGTGACCACCTGTTGATCATGCGTCGGCCTGTCTGCGCGAACCTCTCCGGCCAGTTGTACAACGCAGCGAGTGAGGTCTTTGAGCGCGTCTATGGGCGGGGTACCTACACCGTCACCGACGGTCCTCGATTCGAGTCGATCGCCGAGGTGGACTATATGAAGCGACTGGGCGGTGACGTCATCGGGCAGTCCTTCGCGCCCGAGGTCTTCTTGGCTCGCGACATCGGTGCGTGCTATGCGGGCATCTACATCGTCGTCAACTATGGCGAGGGAGTGGTTCGCGAGTGGGAGCATGACGAGCTCAAGACAATCTTCTTCGATGAGTCCACGACAATCGCACGCTGCGTAATCGATACCGTCAGCTCCACTGATCTCAACACTCCCTGTGAGTGCGCCGAGTATCGCAAGCCAAGCCTCCTGGGCATCCCTGATGAACGCCCCGAGCACGAGCGTCCTCACTCTCCTGTCAACGGAGAAGAAGGGGCGGGCACGTGCTGATCTCGGCGGATTGGGTCGTTCCCGTATCAGGTCCACCCATCAGAGACGGCGCGATTCGGGTCGATGCATCCACGATTGCCGACATCGGCCCACGCGACGAGCTCATCGAACGCCATCCGCACGTGACATGCACGGATTTCCCAGGCTGCATCATCACCCCCGGACTCGTGAATGCGCACACGCATCTCTCTCTCACCGTACTCGAGGGCCTCATCCCGCCCCAGGAGTTCCACGAGTGGATAGGCCGTATACCGATAGCAGTGCGCGCACTGAACCGCGACGATCTTGCGGTCTCTGCGTCCCTTGGTGCGATCGAGTGTCTCATGGCCGGAACCACCGTGGTGGGCGATATCGCCTACGGCCCGGAAGCTCCTGCCGCAGCGTCCGACAAAGGTGTGGCCGGGATGTTCTTCTGGGAGGTTCTCGGCATAGGCGGAAACGATCTCGAGAAACAACTGCAGCAGGACGATTTCCCGGACAGCCCTCCCAAGTCCTGCGCCGGACGTGCCCGATGCGGTCTCTCTCCTCATGCTCCGTACACGTCCGGCCCTGAGCTCCTACGTGCAGCGCGACGACTCACGCGAGAGCACAACTCCGGCTTTGCCGTCCATATCGCGGAATCCCCGGCCGAGGTTGAGCTGATCATGGACGGAACCGGGGCCCTGTCGCATCTCGCGCTGCGACTCGCCTCGGGCTTCAGCGCACCCGGCCTCACTCCGGTTCGCTACCTGCACTCACTCGACGCACTTGAAGGAACGGTGGCCATCCACTGTGTGCACGTACCACCGTCGGACATCCGCCTGCTCGCCAACAACGCGCAAGGTGTCGTGTTCTGCCCCCGATCCAACGACTATCTCCACACTGGCCTTGCTCCCATCACAAGGCTCATGAATGCGGGAGCGCGAATCGGGCTCGGAACGGACTCCTCGGCGAGCAACACCGATCTGGACTTGCTCAAGGAACTGCGCGCACTCATTGACCGCGCGCCCACCATCTCATCGGAGCGCGCACTGCGGATCGTCACCATCGAAGGAGCAGAGGTCCTCGGCCTCGACAACTCGTTCGGAAGCCTGGAGGAAGGCAAGCAGGCGGATCTGGCGATCTGGCACATGCCTGGAACGAGCGATCCCATACGGGACCTCGTGCATCATGGTAGTGGCGATTCCATCGAAGCAGTCATGAGCGCTGGACTATGGAGAGTACGAAGCGGCCAGCCCGCGTTCCCGACTCGGAACATCGAACTGGCCGCGCGTGAAGCCACTTCCAAAGCCGCCAAGGCCCTCAAGGGCTGACAGCGACGATCATCGACCCTGGAGGGCCGGTGATCGGATAGCTCTAAACCTCACCCAGGTACGTCTTGCGCACCAACTCGTTGGTGAGCAGCTCCTTGCCCGGACCCTCGAGCACGACCTTGCCCGTCTCCAGGACGTAGCCACGGTTCGCAATTGAGAGCGCCATGTGAGCGTTCTGCTCCACCAGCAGGATCGTCATGCCCTCCTTGTTGAGGCGCACGATGGTCTCGAAGATCGTGTCGACGATGACCGGTGCCAAGCCCATGGATGGCTCATCCAGCATGAGCAGCGCGGGCCTTGCCATCATGGCGCGGCCCATCGCAAGCATCTGCTGCTCGCCGCCGGACAGCGTGCCGCCCTTCTGGTTCTTGCGCTCACGCAGACGCGAGAAGAGATCGAACACTCTCTCCATGTCCGACGCGATCTCCGCCTTATCGTTGCGCAGGAACGCCCCCATATCGAGGTTCTCCTGCACTGACATCTGCGGGAAGATGTGGCGACCCTCCGGCACCTGAATGATGCGCTTCGCCGTCACCTCGTGAGACAGCATGCCGCTCACAGTCTCGCCCTGGAAGACGACCTCACCCTCGGCTGGATGCAGCTGACCGGAGATGGTCTTGAGCGTCGTCGACTTGCCGGCACCGTTGGCACCGATCAGTGTGACGATCTCGCCCTCGTTGACCTCGACTGAGATGCCTTTGAGGGCTTCGATCTGGCCGTAGAAGGTATGTATGTTGTTTACCTTGAGCACGTTATGGCCCTCCTAGCTCTGAGCCAAGAGCGCTTCGGCACCAGAGCCGAGATACGCCTCGATGACCTTGGGGTTCTTCTGGATCTCCTGAGGCAGTCCCTCGGCGATCTTCTCGCCGAAGTCCAGCACGATGACGCGGTCCGCGATACCCATGACGACCTTCATGTCGTGCTCGATGAGCAGGACAGTGATGCCGACCTCGCGGATCTTTCCGATGAGATCGGTCAGACCACCGGTCTCCTGTGGGTTCATGCCTGCAGCTGGCTCGTCGAGCAGAATCAGCTTGGGCTCGGTTGCAAGTGCACGCGCGATCTCCAGCTTGCGCTGCTTACCATAGGGCATGTTGGTTGCGAGCTCGTTGGCCTCAGACTCCAAGCCGACGAAACGCA
>DFBG01000153.1:6698-10601 GCA_002367305.1 Actinobacteria bacterium UBA3086
ACCCATCGCGCAAATGCGGTGCGCCTTCTTGCCTGTGAGCGACTTGCCATTGAAGAGCAGTGAGCCCTCCGTCGGCTGGTAGATTCCGGTCAGCAGGTTGAACATCGTCGTCTTACCGGCACCGTTCGGCCCGATGAGGGCCACGATCTCACCAGTGTCGAGAGAGAACTCGACATTAGAGAGAGCCTTCAGGCCACCGAACTGCATTGTGATGTTGTTGATCTCAAGCATTGCCATGACAGTTCCTCCTCTCGGCCTAAAGTTCGTGGTCCGGCGTATTTGTCTTGTGCTCTGCTTCCCAGAGCTGCTGATCCTCGTGATCCTTCTCGATCTCATCGACCGGGTGCAGCTCACGAGCTCTGCGTTTCGAGGGCAGGATGCCCTGCGGTCTCAGCGCCATCATGACCACCATCAGTCCACCGAATATGAGGAAGCGATAGTCACCGAGCAGAGATGCCTGCTCCGGCGTGATGAAGCCTGAGAAGATATCGAGTGTTGCGAGCCAGCGGATGATCTCCGGCAGGCCAGCGATGATGACGGCACCCAGAACGGCACCGCGAATCGAACCCATACCGCCAAGAACGATCATGCAGCAGATCAGCACTGACTCCATGAAGTTGAATGATTCAGGACTGATGAATCCGATCCAGTACGCGTATGTGACACCTGCGATACCACCCCACATGGCGCCGAGTGAGAACGCCCACAGCTTGGTCTTGGTGATGCTGATGCCCACTGAGGCCGCTGCAACCTCGTCCTCGCGCATCGCGACCCAGGAGCGGCCGAGACGGGAGTCGTCGAGACGCCTGATCACGAACACCGCAAAGAGACACAACAGCACGACGAGGTAGTACCAGAACAGGTTCTTGGTGAAGACGAAGTCACCCATAGAGAAGGTGTCGATCGCCCACTGCTGACCAGCTGCTGGCGGGATCTTCTCGCCAACACGCGGTAGGCCAGCGGCACCACCGGTGAGCTTGGAGTAGTTGGTCAGGAATATTCGCACGATCTCGCCGAAGCCGAGGGTGACGATCGCGAGATAGTCACCACGAAGCCGAAGAACCGGCGTGCCGAGCGCCAAACCGGTGATCGCACCTGCAAGAGCCGCGACGGGCAACATGAGCCAGAACGTGAACCCTTCAGGCTTGTCACCCAGGAAGCTCAGGCCACGCAGCCAATCCTGCACCACGAATCCGAACAGAACACCTGCGTACGCACCCATTCCATAGAATGCGACGTAGCCTAAGTCGAGCAGTCCCGCATAGCCGACAACGATGTTGAGGCCCAGCGAGAGTAGTACGTAGATACCGATGACGCCCGCAATGCGGACCATGAACATGTTGCCGACCGACTGGAAGTAGATCGGCAGACCGATCACGACCAGCGCGAGCAGCACATAGCTTACGATCCTCTTGGTCGTCCACTTGCCTGTGTCCAGCTCCGTGCGGAGCTCCATTTTGCTTCCGCCCATGAGCTACACCTTCTCCACAACGGACTCGCCCAGAAGACCACCGGGCTTGAATACCAGGACAAGGATCAGAATTGCGAAGGCGATGACGTCCTTGTAGCCCGTGCTGATGAAGCCAGCTGCGAGCGCCTCGATCATCCCCAACGTGAACCCACCCAACATCGCGCCGCGAAGGTTACCGATTCCGCCGATGACGGCCGCGGTGAACGACTTGATGCCGGGGATGAAGCCCATGTTGTACTTGATGTTGCCGTAGTACATACCGGAGAACATACCGGCGGCACCACCCAGTGCGGGCCCGATGAAGAACGTCAACGCGATGATGTAGTTGATGTTGACACCCATGAGACCGGCGGCATCACGATCCTGCGAGACAGCTCGCATGGCCTTGCCGACCCGGGTCTTGGAAACGAAGGTGTCGAGCACCAGTAGAAGAAGGATCGTCGAACCGACGATCAGAATCTGCATACTTGATACGTTGACCCCGCCGATATCGAACTGCCTGATCTCAAAGAGAACCGGGAAGGGGATCGAACGCGATGAGATCCACAGCAGAGCGGCGTTCTGCAAGAACAGCGAAACACCGATAGCTGAGATCAGAGGAGCGAGCCGCGGCGCATTGCGTAAAGGCCGATAGGCGAAACGCTCCGTCAGCATGCCGAGCAGACCTGTTGCGATCATGCCTGCGAGGAATGCGATCACATAGAGCAGCAACAGACCACCGCTGCTCGCAGTGAAGAATTCTATCTTGCTCAAACCGTTGAGCGTGAAGTAGCCGACATAGGCGCCAGTCATGAACATCTCGCTGTGTGCAAAGTTGATCAGCAGCAAAATGCCATAGACGAGCGTGTAGCCGAGCGCGATGAGGGCGTAAAGTCCCCCCAACGTGATTCCATTGACCATTTGCTGGCCGATAATCTCCATAGACACGAAGAACTCCGTCCGTTACCGATACCGTCCGCAAGGGGCATACAAGAACCCACATGATCCCAGCGGGCAGAGGTTGCGATGACCGATCGTAGGCCCACACGCAATCCGGACGGGGGATTGTGGTGCTTCTGCTCCCCCGTCCGGATCGATTTTGTGCGAATGGGCTAGCTGCCGGCTGCCCTGCTGATCAATTACTCAGCAGGCACCCAGGCGCCACCTTCGACGACATAAGGAGTGATGGCCTTGTTCAGCGTGTCACCCTTCTCGTCGAAGGACACGTTGCCCGTGACACCGGGATAATCGGTGGCGGCAACGGCCTCGATGATGGCACGCTTACCCTCGGCAGACGTGACCTCGTCGGCGCCCATGTCGGCGACAACGGTCTTGATGGCCTCGATGATGACCATGGCGGCATCGTATGCATACGTGTCATATGCCTCGATGGTCTCGCCGGGGTAGGCATCCTCGAAGGAAGCAATGAAGTCCTGACCCTTGGGCTGCTCGCTCAGGGGCAGGCCAACCGACGTGGAGAAGTCGCCCTCATCGCCACCGATCTCGATGAACTGCTGGGTGTAGAGACCGTCGCCGCCCATAACGGGTGCGGACATGCCGGCCTCCTTGGCCTGACGAGAAACCAGACCGGCCTCGGTGTACATACCACCGAAGTAGATCATGTCAGGGTTAAGGGCCTCCATCTTGGTCACGAGAGCCTTGAAGTCCTGGTCCTTGAGCTGGATCTTCTCGGCAAGGAGAATCTCGCCACCCTCGGCCTCGAACTGCTTGGCGAACTCAGCGGCCAGACCCTCACCGTAAGGGGTGGAGTCATCAAGCACGACAGCCGTCATGGCGCCAAGCTCGTTGTAGGCGAAGGTGCCTGCATACGAACCCTGGACGGTGTCGATGGTGCAAACGCGGAAGACGTTGTCGAAGCCCTGCTCGGTGAGCTGCGGGTTCGTGGACGCCGGCGAGACCTGGACGACGCCAGCCTCGTTGTATACAGCAGACGTCGGAATCGATACACCCGAGTTCAGGTGAGCGACGACACCGACAAGATCGCTGTCAGAGATCATCTGGTTGGCAGCGTTGACGCCCGTCTTGGGGTCAGCCGCATCGTCAACCGCAAACGCACTGAGGTCGATACCGAGATCAGCAAGCTCATCAGCCGAATCGGAGATCGCCAGAAGTGCACCGTTCTTGATGCCAAGACCGAGAGCTGCCACGTCACCGGTGAACGGTGAGCTTACGCCGATCTTGACCTCGACCAGATCACTGCTGCTGCCAGAATCGCCAGAGTCAGCGTCTTCGCTACCGCAACCGGTAACGACCATCGCCAGAACAACCAGAACGGCGATGAGGGCAAAGAGTTTCTTGCTCTTTCCCACAGTCATACCTCCCTATTGGTTACCTTGCCTCCAAGTTTTCCTTTGCGTGTGAAACTTGGAATGCACCGCAGATCTCATGGGTCCATCCCGTGAGACTGTCGGAGTCTATCAGATGCGGGCCAT
>DFBG01000094.1:0-3955 GCA_002367305.1 Actinobacteria bacterium UBA3086
TGCGATGGCCGTAATGGCCACGAGAATGATGCCGCCCACGTGGAAGACACGTTCCTTGAGATAGAGCACGATGGTCTCGAGGAGTTCGAGAGCGATGAGAACGAGGAACAGCGCCTCGAACACAAAGAACAACTCATCGGGCGAGATGACCTGCCAGCCGTCACGTGACGCGATCACTTGCACGATATCCGCAAAGAGTTGCAAGGTTGCGAGCGCGGCGATACCCAGGAGCATGACGAGCAGAGCCCACAACACTCCTCGCTCGACGAGATGGGCATTGTGGAACGCATTCTTTGTGCGTGGGCTTTCCATGCAGCGTCCTCCCGCGTAGTGGCCGGTCCGTGCCCTAGAGAGACGCCCCTCGCCGCCGCTCTGGAAGTATTGTCCCCGACTCCCGCCAATGGGAACACGGTCGGCCAGCCGCACTCCCGATTCCCGAGTTGTGAAGCAGCTTCCTGCCATCAAAGCCATCTGAACTAAAACAGGGGCTTCACCCTCAAGAGAGTGAAGCCCCTGCATACATACTATGGTGCGGGTGAGAGGAGTTGAACCTCCACGGGCCGAAGCCCACATGGACCTGAACCATGCGCGTCTGCCATTCCGCCACACCCGCGTAGCGAATGTGAATAGTAACACTGCTGGTTGAATAGCGTAAAGGAAGGCTAGGCTACTTCGTTGGCTCCACGCTCTGCGGGAAGACAACGAGATCGCCTTCGTCGACAACGACCGTAGTGATCACTTCCCCGTTCGTGAGCTTCAGATCGACCAGATCGACACGATCGTACGACGACAGATCGCTGTCGTGACCCGCTTGGCTGAGCATCCACATCGCCAGCCTCTGATGATTAGTGGGTTCACCATCACCCACAGGATCGACTTTGTCTTTGTGGCTGGAACTCTCCACCTCGCCCGCAAGACCCCTCTGCTCAAAGGTCTCCTGGGCTGATTCTTCGGCGATTGCGTCGTACTTGGTGCATCCCGTGACGAGCAACGCCGACAGTACGAACACGACGACCGCGAACCTGACGAAACTGTGCTTCACCCCTACCCCCTCAACTGATATGGACCCTGCGTGAACCGCGTGCATGCACCCGCGTGACGCTACGGGAGTGCATCCGGTGCATGGCAGTTCGTACACAGATTATCGTACTGTTCCACAAGCAGTCGGTAGTTCTCAGTCTCATGAGGGAAGTTCTGAAATCGGGGATTGTCCGAAAGGCTGTCGACCCATGCACTGCCGTCCCATATGACGCCATCAGCCGCCGAAATGGTCGCCACCGCCGCGTCTCCCTGACTGCCGTCGGCAGACAGCACACCCACATCCCGCGTGTCTTCATGGCATTGCTGGCATATCGGTGCGTGGTCGGCCTGCTCGGCGGTCCGCGGAACCGGCATGAGGTAGCCCCGATTCCCGGAGTTGTCGAGCTCGTCGGCCCAATGCCCTTCCGTTACGAACGGGACACCACCCAAGCTCCCCAGGACCGTGAGTCCCGTGAGGTCCTCGCTCGCGAGGATTGCTACGTTGCTATAAGTGAAGGGGGTCGCATGCGTGCTCGCGGAGTCGACGGGGTGATTGTGGACAAAGCCGCCGGACGCTCTGCCGTCATGACACCCCAGGCACCAGTCTGAGCCGTACTCATCCACAGGAGTCGTTGACCCGCCGGGCTGCCGACGAAGAAGACGTGATGTGACGGGCGCCGGATTGCTGCCTCGGACACGGCGACGATCACCCTTGAACGCCTGCACCACGTCCGCCCCGTGAGGCGAGTGGCAGTCCGTACACGTGAGCGTGCCGCCAACGCCGGCGAACGCAGGATAGGTCGTACCACCAGTGGCCCCATCCCCACCGGGCACTTCGTTGGTGACTTCGTAGCGATGCCCCCCGCCCGGTGCAACTCCAGTCCGAGCGAGCACGGTTCCGTACACCCCGTTCCCACCTGTGCCATCGTGGCACGATAGACATGTGTCGGAGATCGTGGCCTGCGGCAATAACATGATGCCGCCCGCCGGCGCCGAGTGCACGGTGTGACACACGGCACACTTCGATGACATCGTGGAGTAGTTGCCATGCGGACCGATCCATTCATCCTGCACGTAGTCGGCATGACACGCGGGGCAGTCACCGCCGGCGGTCGGACGGCGCTGCATGTCGAGGTAACCGGGAGGATCCACCCACACCGCGGGGTGGCAGTAGCTGCACCCCGTACCCGCGAGCGCATTCGGCTCCTGATACGCGTGGGCGCCCGCAGGTGCCATGACCACAGCCCCAAGCACGAGTGTAGTAAGGCACAGCACCTGACCGAAACGTCCCAATGAGCCTCCCAAATTGCGCCCCCGACAGCCATCTCCCGTGTCCGACCGCAGCGGCCGGAACATGAACGAATCTTGTTCTGGCAGTATTCGCTGCTGCGGCGTGAGTCCCTTCCCTTGAGACCCCCCCAACTCATGGCTCCACAAACGCCGGATCCTCACATTTTGGAGGAGCACATACCGCCACTGTAGAACAATGCTAAAGTAATGTTAAGGGACAGTTGTACGACCTTGGAGGATGGGTGGTCCTCTTTGGTCAAGATGCTCGCTCCCAAAGACTGCGGGGACACATGCAATCGGACGAGGACCACAAGGTCCGTTCGCTAGCCGAGAAAGTCCTGTGGCGACGAAGGTTTGAGCGCCTGTTGATTGCCGTTGTCCTGCTTCTCATTCCGGCTGGCGTGTACGGCCTCAGGACACTCGACCAGCCTGCACAGAATCTGACGGTCTCCTCAGCAGACCCGGTGGCTGAGCAACTCGAAGGCAGCTCCACGTCCACGGACGCGGCTGACGAGAACACCCCTGATGACCCCGGGTCCGGCGCATTGATGGACCCGACCGATGCCGCGGATCAACCCGAAGCCGGCGAACGCACGTACTCATCGGAGGGCGGAGATCGCACACCCGCTGACTCACGCTTGGAGGACCCGGCGCCAACACCCGATCCTGAACCGGATGCCGAGCCCGACCCCGTACTGGATCCTGACCCTATTCCCGATCCGGATCCTGACCCCACTCCTGATCCCGATTCGGATCCCGACCCCATACCTGATCCCGATCCAGAGCCGGACCCAGAGCCCGACCCCAAACCGGAGCCCGACCCAACCCCCGAACCAGCGCCGGTTTATGCCGCTGAAGCATTCACTGTCGTCGCCGCGCACGAGACCAACGTCCTGACATGGAACGTGGCTTCTGTCGGGTCGGCTCCTGCGAGCTACGCCGTCGAACGCGCGTCGTCGCAAGACGGACCATTCTCGACGATCGCATCAGTGTCGCCCACGACCACCACGTTCATCGACCCCGTGACCGAAACGGGATATCTGTACTATCGCGTGTCCTCGGTCGACGCCACCCGTGGCGTCACCGCCCCGACGAGCGCACGGCGCAACGATCGCGTCGTGATATCAGAACGCGTCGGCTCCGAGGGCATGACCCTCTGGGCCGCCAATGGCGAGGTCGAACTGGAGATCCCCGTCGGCGCGCTCGACACGACCCGCCCGATAGGCGTGAGCGAACTGGACACCTCCCCTCGCATGGCGGGCGCGCTCCAACTCGCTTCGACCTACGACCTCTCGCCGGATGGCCTCACCCTCGGGGTGCCCGCCACGTTGAGGATCGCCTACGACATACCCGTCTCGCACTTCCAGGTGAGCGCCACGCTTGAAGCCGCCTTGGAGCTCGTGAGTTACGACGCGGGCGCGGGCGCGTGGGCGACCGTACCCAGCTCCCTGGTTCCCGGAGAGCAGATGCTGGAGGGCTCCGTCCCCCACTTCTCATACTGGTCCGGCGCCTCTATCCAACCTCACGGCACCTCGCCGACGAAAGTCTCGTACTGCTCGGGCATCTGCCACAACCTGGTTGAGGCGCCCGGCTCCCCTGACGTGATACCGAAGCGGATCAAAGAGGTCTGCTACAACTGCCACGG
>DFBG01000094.1:4026-5561 GCA_002367305.1 Actinobacteria bacterium UBA3086
CATCCCGTAGACGCGGGCGAACTCAAGTGCTCGTCATGTCACGACGTTCACAGGAACCCGGATGGCGGATACACCTATCTTCTCAAGTCGTATGACGCAGTGACCGGTCGCTCCGTGGCCTCCAAGCCCGGTGTGCCCGTGGGCAATGCGTTCTGCTGGACGTGCCACGGCACGAAGGCCAGCGCGCGCGTCAACGCCGTCGTTCCCGGCTACTGGACGCGAACGGGCGACAAGAAGACGAACCTCGTCGGCACGCCGCACGAGACGCTCACTGCTCCCGACGCGACCGAGATCAGCTGCTCGGCGTGCCACGGCTCGCACGGAGCGACTTCGACGGCCCTGATCGCTGCGGGCACGGTGAACGGCGCCGCGGTGACGGGCAACGATCAGTCGCTCTGTCTGGCCTGCCACACCGGTGCCGTGGGCGCCTACCCGGGCGAGGCCATCTACACGCAGACGGGCCACTCGACGGTGACCGAGTCGTCGAAGGCCGCAACGGGTTGGGCCTCATCGGCGTCGGCGGCGGGAAGCTGCCAGAACTGCCATGACCCCCACGGCAGCACCAACGACGCCTTCCTGCGCGAGACGCCCGAGAGCCTGTGCGTCGGCTGCCATGACGCGAGCGGACTGACGTACCCGGTCGACTACTCGTACCAGGGCGACGCGGCGTACGCGGCCTCCGGTCACGGCGCATTGTCGAACACGCTCTCGTGGACGACGTTGCGCAGCGATTCCAGCGGTTTCGGCGCGTGGGAAGGGATTACGGCGCCCACCCCCGCAGCTCCCGGCGTCGCACTCAGCGCGGCAGAGATCGACGCGCTACGCACTATCGACGGAGACCGGGCGGTCACCAACGGCACGGACGTGACTGGCGAATCCGACTATCAGGTCTATCGCTTCCACGTCGAAACCGACCCTGCGACTCTCAGCTCGCTCACGGTGCGCTGGGCGGGCTTTGGTGAGCTGCTCGCCGGCTTCCCGACCTCAGTGAGCGTGTGGAACGAGACGCTCGCGGCCGGAGCCGGCGACTGGGAACAGCTCGCCACCGGCGACTGGGCCTCGCTGACCGAGATCAAGAGCACGCTCTCGACGCCTGTGGACTACGTGGACGCCAGCGGTGACGTGTACCTCATGGCTCGCGCCGTGAGCGCGATCGACGCAGAGATCCTGACCGGGCCCATGGCCAGCCGCGTGACGTCCCGCACTGTGAACATCACCTGGACCACACGAGGACTAGCGAATAGCTGGGTCGACTTCGGCCCCACCACGTCATACGGAACGACCACGGGTTCAGCCGCCCTGAGCGCCGCTCACTCCGTGGTGATATCCGTCGAGCCCACTGGCACCTACCACTATCAGGTCCACTCGGACGACTCTGAGGGTGAGACCGACACCTCGGCCGACGCGTTCTTTGGCATGCCGGCACCGGTTCTGGTCGACCTCGCTCTCGTCGGCTGGTCTCCCGGTCCTGTACCGGTCACATTCGACTGGTCGCTCGAACCCTCTCCGCGCACTCCGTACACCTTCCAGTTCGT
>DFBG01000132.1:0-2642 GCA_002367305.1 Actinobacteria bacterium UBA3086
AAGTCCCACGGCTACTACACGCATGGGCGGTACTCTGTTCCGTGAGATCACGTTTGGGTACGTGAATTGTGAAGTCACGAACAAGCGACTCCTGAGTCACCTCATGCGTTTGGCAGGGAAAGTCATTGGTTCGTCGAAGATTGGAACAGCGGTACACCGGCGTACTACTGAAAGACATTCTTGGGGGGTGGGACTTCATGAGCATGACCGAGTTCAACGTATGGTTGGACACTGTATTCGTCGTCCTCTTCGTGTTGGTTCTCTGTTTCCTGGTGTTTCATTTCACCATGGGAATCGTAAAGGGCCGTTTCCGCATGAAGTTCATCGAGAAGAAGTGGCCAGAGCATGATTCTGTGGCCCCTCTGGGTCCCAAACTTCTGCATGCCACACATATGTTCATGATGGTGGTTCTGGGGATCACGGGCATGTACATCCGGTTCCCCTACTTCCAGGGCGGACGCGTCGCGATGCGTTACGTGCACTACTTCGCGATGATCGTGGTGTGTATCAACCTCGTGTGGCGAGTCTGGTACGCCTTCTACTCAAAGAACCGCGACTGGCGTGAGTTCGCAGTGACCCGTGAGGACATGGCCTCCGCCCTTGGCGTGCTGGCGTATTACGGATACTTCTCCAACAAGAAGCCGCATGTCGCCAAGTACAATGTCATGCAGAAGATGAGCTATCTGCTCTTCCTCGTGATGATGGTGCTCATGGCGATCACAGGCTTTTCTCTCGTGACCACGCCATTGCTTTTCGGTACGAGCCCGCGTGATTGGATCGTGGGTTGGTGGCTCGGCTCCCTGGTCGGGAGCGTGGATCTCGCGGGTTGGTATGCCCGCACATTCCATTACATCCTGAACTGGGGATTCATTCTCATGACCTGCATTCACGTATACCTTTCTGCGACCGAGGATGTGCCGGTGACGATGGACTTCTTCGGCATCAAAGCGATGGACCTTGGCGAGGGTCATGGTCATGCGGATACACCTTCTGATGATTCCAGCTTGCCTCCGGGTGAGGAAGGGCTGCCCCCCAGCCTGGTACCCGGAAGCTGACTCCTGCGGGGTGCGCCTTCCCCCGGGCGCACCCCGCCAATGAGTTTCAACTAGGGGGCGCATTCACAATGTCATTGCATTCGCGTACACTTGAGCATGGGTCAAGAGGTGACCCACAAGTTCGCGGCGTGACCACTCCCGTGTCTTGTGACCGGCGCGAAATGCGTCGTAACAGTGGGGTAGTCGCGTCGCTTGGTTTTTGCACCCGAGAGGTGCGAGAGGATGGATTTGCATGGCAGAAGGAACAGTAAAGTGGTTCAACCCGGACAAGGGCTACGGATTCATCTCGCCGGAGGATGGCGACGACGTGTTCGTTCACTTCAGTGAGATCCAGGGCGAAGGCTTCAAGACTCTCGATGAGGGTCAGGCCGTCTCGTTCGAGGTGACCACAGGTCAGAACGGCAAGCTTCAGGCGTCCAACGTCAACAAGCTTTAAGCCGCAGGATCCAAGAGGATCTAGTAGCGGGGCGGTCTCTTAGGAGGCCGTCCCGCTTGTGTCGCCTGTTTCTCCAATTATTGATTCGGCACATAACCTGCTACACTACGGCAGATTCCCACCAAGACCCGGTTGTCCTGTGCTGCGCCTAAGCTGCTATTCGGATCAACTGCGTCTACAACGCAGTGCGACCCAAAACGGCGCACATTACAGGAGTAAAACCATATGTCTTTCGATACACTCGGCCTCGAGCCGCGGGTTCTTCGCGGCGTGGAGGCAATGGGCTATACCAGCCCCACGGAAATCCAGAGCAAGGCGATTCCGCATGTACTCGCCGGTCGCGACGTAGTCGGTTGTGCCCAGACGGGCACGGGCAAGACGGCTGCGTTCATGCTGCCCACGCTCAGCAGGATTCCCACGCGCAGCGGCATTCGGGCACTCGTCGTCACTCCGACGCGAGAGCTTGCTGTCCAGATCGATGAGGTCACCCGCAAGGCGTCGCGTTTCAGCGGGCATCGCAGCGCGGTCGTGCACGGCGGTGTGGGCTATACACCCCAGATATCTCGCCTTCGCAAAGGTGTTGAGGTGCTTGTGGCCTGTCCGGGTCGTTTGCTCGACCTGAACGACCGCGGCGTCGTCAACCTTTCGACTGTGGACGTCCTCATTCTCGATGAGGCCGACCGCATGCTCGACATGGGTTTCTGGCCCGACGTGCGCCGCATCATCTCGCTCATCCCCAAGGAGCGACAGAATCTGCTCTTCTCGGCGACCATGTCGCCTCAGGTCCTCAAGATCGTCCAGTCCACTCTCACCGATCCGGTGCGCATCGATACCGCTCCCACGACCACGCCGGTCGAACGTATCGAGCAGGCCATCTACCCGGTCGAGCAGGGGCAGAAGACCGCTCTGCTGGTCGAGATGCTCAAGAGGGACGATCACGATCGAGTACTCGTGTTCACGCGGACCAAGCATCGTGCGGATCGAGTCAAGAAGCAGCTCGAGCGTCAGGGCATCCATGCGGCGGCGATCCACGGCGGCAGAAGTCAGCCGCAGCGCCAGCGCGCTCTCGACGGATTCAAGCGCGGCCGCACGCGTGTGCTAGTGGCGACCGATGTCGCCTCACGCGGTATCGATGTGGATAACATCAGCCA
>DFBG01000132.1:2719-6081 GCA_002367305.1 Actinobacteria bacterium UBA3086
GCTCGTGCTGGTGCCGAGGGTACTGCCGCGAGTTTCCTCGCACCCGAGGAGATGGATAACCTCAAGGATCTCGAGCGCACCACGGGAAATGTGATCAAGTGCGCCGATCTCGAGGGCTTCGACTACAAGCATCGCGTGGTCCCGGATCCGAACCGTAGCGCCAAGCCCGCCCGCAACAACCAGCGTCCGTCCGGTCAGGGACAGGGCCGCAAGGGTCGTCAGGGCTCACGCAAGCGCAGCCAGCGACGCAACGGTGGTGGCCAGCGCGGCAATCAGGCGAAAGCGGGCTAGCGTGCAGCGGAGTTTTCGCGCCGGCGCCAAGGAGGTCGCTCCCCTTCTCGTGGGGGTGGTGCCCTTCGCGTTGGTGGCGGGCTCTGCGGTCACCGATGTCGGACTCGGGATCCTCGAGGCTGCGGCATGCTCGATCATCGTGTTCGCTGGGGCCGCGCAGCTCGCTCTCACGCAGTTGTGGGGCGATGGTGCTCCGTTGCTCGTGGTGATCGCCACCGCGCTCGTCGTCAATGCCCGTTTCGTGATGTACAGTGCTTCGCTCGCTCCGGTGATCTCGCCGGAAGCCGGGCGGGCACGTCCATTCCTGGGGTATCTGCTCACCGATCAGGTGTACGCCGTGACCGTCCTCAAGGGACGAGAGAACGGTAGCCGACCCGTGCCGTACTATCTGGGTGCGGGTCTCGCTCTGTGGTTCACGTGGCAGGTGGGCACGATCGCCGGTGCAATGCTCGGCGCGGTCATTCCCGCATCGTGGCAATTGGATTTCGCCGTGCCGCTCGTGTTCCTCGTGCTTCTCGTTCCAGCGCTCAAAGTGCGCGCTGATGTCGAGGTGGCTATCGTCTCAGGTCTTGCCGCCGCTGCGCTGGTGCCCGTGCTACCCCTTCAGTCAGGACTTCTGGTGGCCATTCTCTGCGGTGCCGCCTGGGGAGCCTGGCGTGCGATAGGGGAGGATGATCACGCATGAGTACCGGATCCTATTGGTTGGTGCTCATCATCGTGGGAGCGGGTACGGTGCTCATGCGCTCCCTGCCCATCGTTCTGCACGGCAGGGGGTCGATGCCCAAGCTCATCGGGCGCCTGCTTCGTCATGTTCCCGCTGCGGCGTTGACGGCCTTGGTCGTCCCTTCGGTCCTGTATTCGACCTCAACGGGCAGTCACGTGTTCGATCCTGCGCGATGCGGAGCCGGCGTTCTGGCATTGTTCGTAGCCCTGCGCACCCGCAACGTCGTCGCCACGCTCGCCGCTGGCATGGGCGGGCTCTGGATTCTCGCAGCGTTGTTGGGGTGAGCGCAATCAATTCACTCATTTCGCGTCGCCCATCGGTTCAGATCAGGCGTATGCTCATCGCATGACCACCATCCTCCTCGCGCTTTCAACATCGTTCCTCTTCGGCTGTTCGGACTTCTCCGGCGGTATAGCCTCTCGTCGTGACTCGTCCGTGCTCGTGACGGTCACGTCTCACATTGTGGGCGTCTCTCTGTTGCTGCTGGTGATGATTGCGTTGCCTGCGGCCGCTCCTGGCAGTTCGGATCTGTTCTGGGGCGGCGTCGCCGGGTTATCCGGTGGTATCGGCGTGGCCTGCCTCTATGCGGGGCTGTCGCGTGGTCGGATGAGTATCGTGGCTCCTGTCACCGCAGCACTCTCTGCGGCGATTCCCGCGGCCTTCGATCTCGTCACAGGTTCGAGCGTTGGCCCAGTTGCGATAGGGGGGATGGTGCTCGCGATCGTTGCCGTGATCATCGTGACTGTCTCTACCGACGAAGCGATCGAGGAGCACTCTGTGGGCGCCTCGTACAATCCGACCAAAGCGCTCATGTTCGCGATTCTGGGAGGGATCGGTTTCGCCGGGTCGTTCCTGGCGTTCTCCATGACGAGCGTGGATTCTGGTATGTGGCCTGTCGTGGCCGCACGTGCCGTTTCCATCACGCTGATGGGCACCGCGTCCATCGTCACGTTGCGACGAGTGCGTCTCAAGCGTGCAGCTGTGTCACCCGCGCTCATCGCGGGAGTTCTGGACACCGTGGCCAACATCACCATGCTCACGGCCATCCGCATCGGTCCGCTCGCTCTCGCAGCAGTACTGGGGTCGCTCTATCCGGTCGTCGTAGTGTTGCTCGCGAGTGTCTTTCTGGGCGAGCGCCTCGCACGCACGCAGCGTGTCGGAGTCGCCATAGCCCTCGTCGCGGTCATTCTCACTGCCATCTGATCCTGACTCGATCCAAGGGCATGGTGGTCGCCTCTGAGGGTATATTCTTGTCGAGGAAATCATTGGGATTCTGACCGAGGGGGACGCACGTGCAGACACAGGTGAAGGACGCGATCGAGACGATATCCATGCTTCTGGAGATCGTTGGTGTGGCGGTGATCCTGCTCGGTTTCGCTTATGCTTCCTTGCGCGCTCTTGGTGCGAGGTCACAGGAGGATGATCGAAGTCCCTACACGATTCTTCGTGCGACATTCGGCCGGAGCATTCTCTTGGGACTTGAGATTCTCGTGGCCGCCGACCTTATTCTCACCATAGCTATCGAACCCACGCTGGACAATCTCTCGGTGCTCGCGGTGCTGATCGCGTTGCGCACGTTCCTTTCGTTCTCACTCGAGGTCGAGATCGACGGACGTTGGCCATGGCAACGTGCAGCCTGCGTCGAGGCCGCCCACGCCGAGAAGGACTAATTGTAGTTCCCACATAGGTTGTTGACAGTTGAGGACCCCGTCCTGAACGGTTGTTGGTGTCAAAGCCACAACTGAACAGAAAAGGGGTCCTCATGTCGCATCCTAACGCGAGACTGACCATTCACGGTAGATTACTTCTGGCGCAGCGCGTCGAATCGGGCTGGTCGGTGAGCGCTGCATCCCAAGCTGCAGGCATCTCCAGACAGACCGGCGGGAAATGGCCGACTCCGCTACAAGCGCGGTCCGCACTGGCTCTCTTGGCGATGGAGGATCCCGCGTTCGACGATCTATGTGGTTCTGCGCCGATTCGGCCTCAGCCGCCTCAAGCCCAAACGCACCGAGCCACGCGTTCGGTACGAGTGGCCTGAGCCCGGTGATCTCATCCACCTCGATGTGAAGAAGCTCGGGCGTATCAAGCTCGGTGGGGGCCACAGGGCGTTCGGGCGAGGACCGGGAATGCGCCACAAAGGTGCGGGCTGGGAGTTCGTCAGAAGAGCCCTGGACTTCTTCGAGTGTGCCGGAAATCGAGACGAGGCGCGTACTCACGGACAACGGCGCGAACTACAGGTCGCACCTGTTTTGCGGATACCTTGAGGATCGCGACATCAAGGTGATCAAGACCCGTCCGGCCACCCACAGACCAACGGCAAGGCAGAGGCGTTCGTCAAGATCGTGAC
>DFBG01000132.1:6091-7406 GCA_002367305.1 Actinobacteria bacterium UBA3086
TCGACCCGTTCCTTGAGTACTACAATGTAGAACGTCCACATGGAGGCATTGGTGGCCAGCCACCGATCTCGCGGGTCAACTGACAACAACGTCCATGGGAACTACAACTAGCTCTCTTCGGCGTTGATAAGGATCGCGTCGCATAGGAACTGAGCGAGTCCCGGGCGCACGTTGTCGTAGGTCTTTGCGAACCGGGGGTCGGCGACGTACATACGCCCCAGTCCCGCGTGCATCTGCTTGGAGCACGGGTAGAAGTTGCGGTCGATCTGGAGGCGGTGCTCCTCCGCTAGACGCTGCACCTCTTCGTCGTCCGGTCCCGCACCGGCTTCCATGCGAGCCGCGAGTCCCTCGACGACAACAGCGCCCTCATCCTTGATACGGAGCCAGTCCTCTTTGGTGTACTTCTTGGTGCGCCGCGCGGACTCGACGTACGCGTCGCTGTCGCCCCACCGCTCTTTGACCTCTTCTTCATGCTTGGCGGGGTCGAAGTTTCCAAAGACCTCGAACATATCCTCTTTGTTCATGGCGATCCCCTTGTCGTGGGTGTCCAGGGCTTGGTCGATCGTGTTGATCATGGCGTGCAGCTGCGATGCCCGCTCACTCAGCAGTTCGCGCTGCATGAGCAATGCGGCCTCGCGGTCGTGTCCGGGTTCACGCATGAGCCCGGATATGACGTCGAGAGCGAACCCCAGCTCTCGAAAGAACAGAATCTGCTGCAACCGCTCTAGGTCGGCATCGCTATAGAGTCGATAGCCGGCATCGCTGCGACTCGAGGGAACCAGTAGGCCCGTCTCGTCGTAGTGGTGCAGCGCGCGAACGCTCACCGGTGCGAGTGCTGCCACCTGACTCACGGTGTATGACATGCGGGTACGCCTTCCAGTTCGTTCGGTCAGCTTGTGCGCTCAGCGTAAACCCTCACGTTACGTGAGGGTCAAGAGGGAAATTCGATAGTCTTTTCCGGTTGACACGCTGAGGAGCCTTGCATATAGTTCAGCGCGTGAATAATTCAAGCGTTGAAACAAACAACATTTCCGAAGTGAATGTCATAGAGGTGCTGGATCAGCTTGACGCGATGATGCTCAAGTTCGGTCGAGCTATGTCTTCGGATGGCCCGTTCATTCACCTGGGAGTGACTCCGCCCCAGTACATGCTGCTGCGCACCCTCTCACATGAGGGCGCGTCACGCGTGTGCGACGCCGCTACACTTCTCGGGGTCGGCAATCCCGCCGCGTCCATGCTCATCAAGTCCCTGGAGTCGAGAGGACTCGTTCACAGGGAGCAGGATCCCGATGACCGGCGTGCTGTTCAAGTGGCG
>DFBG01000065.1 GCA_002367305.1 Actinobacteria bacterium UBA3086
TGTGTTCCCGGATGACACCAACACACGTGGCAGTTCGCAGGTGCCGATCTCCAATGCGAACCTTGGCGTATGGGGTGTGAACATCACCAACCCCAATGCCGGTTCTGACGGAGCACCGACGCAGCCGATCTACGAAAAGGTCGCTGAGGCTTCCTACGAGTGGCAGATGTGTCTCAAGTGCCACAGCATCTACGCGTGGGGAACCAACACGCCTCCAGCGGTTCCCTCCGGCCAGACCAAGAGCGTTTCCACCGGCAGTTCCACGCGTGCAACGGCCAACATGACTGATGTGGGCCTCGACTTCAACACAAATCACTACGCATATCACCCGCTGTACGCGACGGGCAGGAACCAGCCGCCCACGAATGCGAACAGTGGGTGGACGAATTCAGGTATTGCCCGACAGAACGCGACGACTATCGGTCTGGCGAACACGATGACCGATGGCTGGCTGACCACGAGCCTCGTCACATGCTCCGATTGTCATGGCAACAACGACTGGTCAAGCACCGCCTCGCGAGGACCTCATGGGTCCGATCAGCCATGGATTTTGCGTGGGGTGAACACCGGTGTCAAGGTGACCCTGCATACTGGAGGGACAGCGGCTCCCAACGCGAGCGCGCCTTCAGGAAGCGGCAACCTCTGCATCAACTGTCATCGTGCCGACGTGTACGGATATGGTGACGGCAGCGGGCCATCTTCGGATGATGATACGCTTTCCAGGCAAGGTCACCTGGGTTCGGGCATGGCTGCCAAGTGCGGTAACGGCGGATTGTTGCCGTGGGCACCGGTCAGCTCAGGTTGCTATCTCTGCCATGGTGGTCGTGGCGATGACGGTACTGAGGCGGTGGGTGTTGTCCATGGTTCGTCAATGGGACGGGGAGACGGCAACTCTACCGCTGCTGACGGAAATGACGCACAGGATGGCACTCTAACCGGAGACGAAATGGGTAAGCGCTTCATGAATGGTGCGAGCTGGGATGCTCATGTTCTGGGCGATACCGGCGGTACTATCGGTTGCAGCACGATCAACGCTGACAACCAGTATTCGGAATGCGCTCAGCACACCGGAACTAAGGCCACTGCTTCCGAGTATCTCTATCAGTGGGAGTAGCACGCGGTGAGTTGCCGTCAGGCGATGCTTGGGGAGGTCGGAAGTAGATGATGGCGCGATTGGCGCGAATCGCCGATCTCGTGTATCACGTCGTTTCCTCTGCTCGGGTGGCGGCCGCCGTGATTCTCGCGTGGATCCTTTTGCTGTTGGTGTGGATTGTCCCCTTTGTGTTCTACGGCATTCCCGGCAGCCGAATTCAGGCGATCATCAATCGCGAGCCGTTCTTCATAGTGGTGTACGTAGCACTGATCATCTCAACTGTGGCGTGTATCCTCCCGCGGAGCATTAGGGTTGTACGGCGTGCGAGGCGAGTTGTCGGGCGTGATACAGCACCACGGTTTCCTAGTGCCTCGACGGTCGTCGCGTCCGCACCCGATCTCGCTCGGGTGGCGAATGCTGTCAGGAGGGCAGGGTTCCATCAAGCAGTGATCGGTGAAGGTTGGGTCTGGGGTGTTCGGAACCGTTGGACCGGCCTCGGAACTCTCTTCTTCCATGCATCATTTCTTGTCATCGCCTGCGCTGTGGGCGTGGTCGCATATGCGGGATCCGGCTTCACCGGTGAGTTCGTCCTCACTGAGGGCGAGAGTGCTCTTGTGGATTCTGATGCGTACATCACCATGGACGGTGACGGTGCGCCCCGTCAGCTCGATGTCGGCGCGGTCAGCATTGAACCTCACTTCCATGAAGATGTGCTCCTGTTCACTAGGCTCGAGGCAACTCTGGAGACACCGTCTGGACTGAAACGGGTCTCTGTTGGGAATCCCTGGCATCCGGACATCCTGACCAACGTTGCTCTGACCGACTTTGGTTGGTCGCTGCAGGTGACTGGTGATGCTTCGGCGGGAACAACAGGAACGTCCGTGTACGATCTCAAAGTGTTCCCCTCAGGCACCAAGGATAGATTCGAGATCAATCTTGGTCGGGACACTTACTTCGTTGACGTTCGGGTGTTCGGCGATTATGTGGACCGTGACGGTCAACCAGGGAGTCGATCGTTCAACGCCGACAACCCTCGAGTACTCATCTCTGTCTGGCGTGCGATGTCCAACGGCGAGGATCGGCTCCTGATCGACAATGAGCTTTTGGCGCCAGGCGATGTGGTCGAGTTGGTCGATGCCACACTCCGAATCGACGGCGTGCTCACGCACGGCGTTTTCCAGGTCACTCACGATCCTGCGCGAGCGGTCGTTCTGTTTGCGCTGTTCCTTGGCCTCTTGGGCACAGTGGTACGACTGCTGTTTCCTAGAACTGAACTCCTGATATGGCAGAGTGATGAACAGACTCACGTACACGTTCGCAGCGATGTCTACGGCCGACAGGCTCCGATCGAGGCGCGAATCTCCAGCATCATCAAGAGGAGAGGGTGACGTGACACCAGCTGAGATGGTTTTTCTTGCGATCGCATCGATCGCATCGGTCGTCTCGCTCGTTGCGAGATGGACATCCAAGGATTCGAGCGGAGCGCAAGCGCCTACTATTGGCGCGCTTGTTGCGATAGCGGGGCTTACCATTGTGGCCACGCTGCGCTGGATTGCGACGGGGCATCCGCCGATCTTTGGCACATATGAGAACTCGATAGCCTCCTCCATAGCAGTGCTCTGCGTTGTGGTGTGGCTTGACCTTAGATCCGTTGCCGCTGTCACGTCATGGCACACACGGCTACTTGCGGCATGGGCTCCGCTCACGTTGGCATATGGCCAGTTCTTCGCCAGCACTAGGCTCCCGCTCACCATTTCGGAGCGCAGCCTCTGGGTAGATCTGCATGTCACCTTCGCGTGGGCCGCGTATGCAGTTCTGCTCTCGGCATCAATGGCTGGAGTCGCTCGATTGATCGACCCCGATGAGAACCATCATGAGATGCTGGATGCTTCGATCGTACGAGGTATCGGCATGGGATTCGCACTCTTCACAGGAGTGATCGTCGTTGGCAGCGTATACACGCACGAGTTGTTCGCCGAGTGGTTCCGTTGGGAGATTGTTGAGGTGTTCAGCGCTGCGACGTGGCTTGCATACGGACTTGCGCTACATGCACGGCTCATTTCGGGGTGGCGTGGCCGTCGTCTGGCATGGCTGGTGATCGTTGTAGTGCCCTTACTGCTGTGCTCGTTCTGGTCATGGAGCATCTATCAGAACACATACCATTTCTTCGATATCGTGCCGGTTCCCGCATTCTGAGGTCGTTGTGGTGAAACGCTTGAACATCTCGTCCAATCCAAGAGACGTGCGTCGTCGCATTGAATGGACGGTTGCCGTTCTTTTCGTGGTGGCGGTTGTGCTCATCGTGCCTATCGTGACCTTTGATGGACTGAGGGGACCGCAAACAGAGGTTCCTGCTCAAATGGAATCTGTCGCAGTGGAGATATTCGATCTTGGTGTGACGTATCAGCTCGAAGATACGCGGATATTTGCACTGTCTTCATCCCGTGAAGGCATCGCGGACCGTGTCGATCCGGCTGGGATACTCCCTGACGACACGCTCGAGGCGTTCCTCTTGGACGCTGAAGGCGGGTTCATTGTGGTCGACAGACCTACGGAAACCGTTCCCGCTGGACGTGTGCGGTTGTTTGGGCCCCAAGCTGCACCTGTGAGTGAGTTTCTCATTCCGAGTGGCGCAGCGCTCTTTTCATCGGCTTTGGATGGCGGTCTGTGGGTTGGCTTCGCTGTGGGAAAAACCGGAACGGAGCTGGTGAGGCGGTATTCTCCCGAGGGCGATCTCCTGGGTGAGTATCCGCTTCCCGCCGGAGTGCTCGCGCGGAGCCTGTCTGTGGCCCCCACAGGGGAACTCTGGGTTCAGGTGGAGGAGTCCGAGGTTGAGATGGAGACCTATGCGGCCACCTATCGCAGCTACCTGTTGCCAGTTGCTGTTGGTGAGGATCTCGCCCCCGCGCTGGATCCGGCTGCTGGAGCCATAGAGGGCAACTTCATCGGTTTCGACGGTCGCCTCTACTCTCTCTCGATGGAGTCGATCCCCCAAGGCGAAGAGGCTAATGAATACGCTTCGGTGCTCACCGCGTTGGCTTCGGACGGCTCGCGAACCACATTTGATGTGCCGCCCGGGTACCGCCCCTTTGCGGCCGATCTCGATGGACGTGTCTATTGTGAGGAGCTTGCGATCGATCGCACTCCTGACCGCTACCGTGGAAGTGTAGGGGAAGGCTCTTTTGGGGTAACGGAACTGCTCGTCCTCGACAGGAACGGTATGTATGCAAGGGTACCGGTCGAAGCTCGATCTGGTACGAATGCCCTTTTGCCCATCGTCCAGACATCGGACGACGGACGGATTCTCACAGTCCTGCGTGAGGGCGAATCCATTCGCTTCTCGACTCTCGCGCCTCATCCGGATGAATCGCGCTCGTTGGCCGATGCTGATCTGAGGGATGCTGAGATAGGACTCGTCGGTGGACCTATGCTCCTCTCCGGCGATCCATATCGCGCACTCGACGACATGCAGCGCAATTACATGAGTCTCATATATGCGGGTCTCACTCGATATGATGACTCGCTGACGGCGGTCCCGGATATGGCCGTGTCTGTTCCCGAGCCGGGCGCAGGCGTGTCTGACGACGGCTTGACGATCACATACGAACTTCGGGGCGACCTGAGATGGCATGACGATGTGCCAGTCACAGGTGAGGACGTGGTGGCGACGTGGCGATATCTGAGTGCGCCTTCGGTGATACCGCGTGGCCGGCCCTTCCCGGGGTTCGATCATATCGAGTCGGTGTCTGCCTCGGGACAGATTGTCACGGTGAACCTTTCCGTCCCGTTCGGTGCAGGGCCGGAGAGTTTCTTTCCGTTCGTGCTTCCCGCTCATCTCCTAGACTCCTCGGTGCCCTCACTCAACGCCGGATTCTGGAGCGCCCCGATCGGCTGTGGACCATATCGCCTGACGCGATGGACTGCCGACGGACTGTGGCAGCTGGAGGCACACGATGATTCTCCGCGCGGGCCCGTTTCAGTCGGCACGATACGTGTTCGCTTCGAGGAGTCCGAGGAAGCCTTGCTTGCTCTGCAGACGGCGCCGGTGCCCACGGTGTGGTCTTGGGTGGACCCCTTCATGCTCGCTGATCTTCGTCGCGATGCAGTGGGACAACTCGAGCGCTGGCCAACCGGTCGCTGGTTCGGTCTCATCTTCAACGATGATGCGTCAACGCTTGCGGATCCCCGCGTTCGCCGAGCGTTGATCGAATCGTTTCCGATACAGGAACTAGAGAAGAACGTATGGGACATGCGTGACGATGATCGTGCTCCAAGCCTGTTCTCGGTACCGGGAATCGCGATGCCGAGTGGTGACGCGGTCGACGCATCGGTGGGTGTCGGGACCTCCACGACGTTCGACTACGCAGGTGGACTGCGTTTCGGCTGGCCTGAAACCGCATATTTGCAGCTCGAGACGGTGGAAAAGGCGTGGGCGGATGCGGGTTTGCAGGTGGATCGATCTGCGGGACGCACGGACTTCTATGTGGCATGGATCATGAATGGGTTCCTTGCGCGCCGCGAGTTCGAGATAGCCGAGGGCGTATTCCCTGCCTACCCTGATGCCGGATGGGGGGGCGTGTTCGATTCGTTCGATATCCCCTCCAGGCAGAACCCGTCAGGAGTCGGTGTCGGGGCACTCGATGACGCGACTCTGCGCCAGCTCTTCGAGCAGGCCAAAGCTGAGTACGATGATGACCGTCGCAAGGAGCTGAGCGCGCAGATCGCCGATAGACTAGTTGAGCTCTCCGCTTTCATGTTCGAACGCGCCGAATACCGCTACTCGGCAAGAGTCGGCGACATTGACGGGTTCGCGCCAGCGCCGTACCCCGCAGGCGATTTCTGGAACATCGAGTCCTGGAGCGTATCCGGACGTGACAGCAAATGAGGAAGAGTGCTCTCGTGCTGTTCACAGTGTTGCTTCTTCTGGCTGCATACCTGTTCGTGGGTCGTCCGTGGCTTCAGGAGCGGAGTGTGAAGCAGGCCATCGTGGAGTACGATCTGGCTCTCACCGATGCGTTCTTGACCGGCGACTCAGGTGAGCTCTCTGCGGTGGCAACACCGAATCAGAGGTCCTCGGTCGCCAGCTATCTGGGACTCTTCGAACTGCAGGGCATTCGGCTCAGAGCTGAGCTCATCTCACTTGAGCTGATCGAGTCCGAAGTGACGCAGGATGGTGCTACTGCAGAGGTACAAGAGTTGTGGAGATACGATGGCCTTAGTGCCGACGGTCTCTCCACGGGAGACCGCAATGTTGAAGCGTCGACACTACGCTACGTGCTTGTCAGGAGCGAGGGACGCTGGATGATCGACGATGTTGTTGTGATCAGTACGGAGAGTCGCGAGGAGGTCGGGCAATGATCCGACCGCCACGTGCTCGTTGGTTCCGATTTATTGCGTCGCCCCGAGTGGCATCCTCCCTGATCGCGGCAATGGCCGGGCTCTCCCTGCTGGGGATACTGATACCTCAGCGTGCCCTTCTGACCACGGACATGATGACCGATTTCGAGAACTCCGCGCCCGTTCTGGCGCGGGTGCTCGATGTGCTCGGGCTCGATGCACTGTTCAGCGGATGGCCTGTCGTCACGATTGCCGGGCTTCTTGCGCTCAGCACCGTCACGTGCACGTGGAACCGAATCGACAGATATGCGCGCGGGATCTCAGCAGCCCCTGCGCCCGTGGTTCGCCGAATCTCCGCAGACACGTCAAGTCACGAAGCTCTTCACGAGGGCATCATGGTGTCTCGTGTGCGGAACGTCATGCACGCTGCTGGATGGGCAACACTGGAGTCGCCAGGCCGCGTCGTGGGGGTGAAGGGGAGGCGTGGATTCCTGGGCTCCATGTTGCTTCACCTGAGTCTTCTCATCATCATGGTCGGCGGTTCGGCCACAGCTCTGAGTGACTTCTCCGGTACTTTGCTGTTGGCCGAGGGTCAGACGGTGATCGATGAACCCTCGGCGTACCTGACTGTGGAGAAGGTGCCGCGCCTTGGAGAGGCTTTCACGGGCGCTCGCTTGACCTTGGACTCTATGCGCTTCACCTATCAGGATGGCCAGATCGTTGAGGCGATAGCCACCATGTCCGGCCTCGACACCTCGGCCAGGCGTTCGACGTTCGAGGCCCGGGTGAACCACCCATTCGAATTGGCGGGCAAGTCGTACCTGGTTCAGAACTCCGGACTGGTTGCGGATCTCACGCTGTCAACGGAAGGAAGATCAGAGGGATTGATCGTCAATCTTGCCGACGTGACACCGTACGGGTGGGCCGATGAGATAGCGTTGTCATCGACAGATGCCTCAACTCCATCGCCGACAACCCTCTCATTACTCGCTTCACCTGTGACACTTGAAGCGGGAGAGACACTGCCTGTCGAGCAGTTTCTCATCGGTCAGCCACAACTCAGTCTTCGCGCAGTCACAGGTGCCGATGTCGGCGAGGTTCAGACTCTGACGGCGGGTTCATCTGTAGAGGTGGCGCCAGATGTGGTGGTCACGTTCAATGGGGTGAGATATTGGACGAGATTCCTGGTCCGACAAGATACGGCGCGGTGGGTGGTGTACCTTGGGTTCTGGTTCGGTGTTCTCGGAATCGTGTGGCGGTTCCTCATGCCGGAGCGCCGTGTTTCCATGAGCCTCATAGCGACTCACGGGGAGTCACCATATGTGAACCTCGGTTACCGGGTGCGACCATGGCGGGGAATCGTCTGGCCCGGTGATCAAGCTCTACTCGATGAACTCGCAGCCTCGGTGAATGCCGAGGAGACACAGGAGGACGCGTCATGAGCCTCGCACAGACTTTGAGTTTCTGGGCCACCACGGGAGCATATCTGCTTGCGACCGTGATGTTCTTCTACGGCTTGGCATGGCGCAAACGTCATCTCATGCGCCGCGCGAGCCGGATCATCGTGCCCGCGGGGCTCGTTGCACACGTCGTAGCACTAGGGATTCGCTGGACGGAGTCGGGGCATTTCCCCTACATCGGCAACTATGAGGGAGCGCTTTTCGGCGCATTCCTCCTCGCACTGGCGTTTGCCGTGCTCGTGTTTGTCTGGGAGGGCGGGGAGTCGACCGGTCTCATCGTTCTGCCGGTTCTCGTGGTCACGCTCGGGTACGGTCTTGTGCAGATGGAGGCCGTAGGCCCGGTAACGCCGGTCTACCAGAGCCCATGGCTTCTCGTACACTTCGTCTTCTCGTGGACGACCTATGCCGTCTATACCGTGGTCGCCGCTCTCGCGGGAGTGCTCCTCCTGAGGCTGCGGGCCGAGCGCCGGGGTAAGACCGATCGCAGCATCGCCGCATGGGCGCCGCCCAATGAGCGTATCGACGAGATCTCAACGCCTCTCGTCGGCTTCGGTTTCCTTATGAATGCACTGCTTCTGGTGACTGGCTCCATCTGGGCGTATCGCCTGTGGGGTCAGTACTGGGGCTGGGATCCGGTCGAGATCTGGTCGCTGCTCACCTGGTTGGGCTACGGCTTCTACCTCCATGCACGGTTGACGCTTGGGTGGAGTGGCAGGAAACTCGCTTGGGTAGCCATAATCTCGCTGCTGGGAATCTCCATGGCCACGTGGGGCGTTCAGTTCCTGCCGACGTCGTACCATCTGTTCCAGGACCTCGGCGCGACCATGTTCCAGTCACGTCCGCAGTAAGGTTCATCCGCGCGGAACATTGAAAGGACTCCCCGAATGGCGCTCGACCTGTTCGTGATCTTCAACAACTACTTCCATGACCTGGCCACAGGCGTGCTGGTGGGTTCGACTGCGCTCATGTATGCGCTGGCGAGGCGTGCGCGCGAGAACCCCGAGCGTCTCGCCGCATTGGCGTCGCTTTATCCGATTGTCACCAAGGTCGCCAAAGTGGCGCTCGCCTGGATCATCATTGGGGGAATCCCGCGCGTCATTTTCTTCACACGCTACGAGTGGGATCCGGCCACCGTGAAAGGGATCGTGCCCGCGCTGGGCATCAAGCATGTGCTGCTATTCAGTGCTGTTGGCGCAGGTCTCGTGCTCTGGAGGCGCGCCAAATCAGCCTTGGGACTTTCTGGGGATGGTTCGGCAACTGAATAAGAAGCGTTCAGTGGCTTGCGTGGTCGACCGATGAGGGGGATCACACAAGCCACCGATTTAGCAACAGCTAGACGCCGTGAGGGACGTGCAGACGCATTGGCACACGGCTGCTCGGTCCCTGTGCGCGGCGCTCGTCGCGCCAGAGAGAAGTACGAGAGTCCCAACGGAATCACGTACATGTCTGTGAGAACAATGACTGCGCTCC
>DFBG01000080.1:0-307 GCA_002367305.1 Actinobacteria bacterium UBA3086
CGCCGCATCGGTCAAGGCGATCGATCCGTCCCTGCGAGTTATATATGTCATGCAGGATGCAGGAGCATTGCCGATCGCCTTATCTGATCTCATCCGGCAAGCACACGGTGCCGGTCTTGTGGACGGGACCGTAACATGCGGTCACTGTTTCGGTGGAACATACGATGCTCTGAACCTACATTCCGGACTCGTTGCAGCGCGTCATGTCGCGCATGCCGATGTCGTCGTGTGTGCGCCCGGACCAGGGGCTGTCAGTACGGCTACACCCTTGGGACACGGGGGCGTGGCGCAAGGGGAGGCCCTCAAT
>DFBG01000080.1:383-1698 GCA_002367305.1 Actinobacteria bacterium UBA3086
CCGCATCTTCCCGAGGACTATTCAGAGATCGTCGACCGCCAACTGGACCAGGCCGCAGTGTGGTCTCGTCACGATCGAATCGACACGCAATCCGGTCGCATGGCACCGCCGTCCTTGCGCGGTATCGAGGTTCGGAGCATGGGTCGAGGACTTGAACAGGATCCCGCATTTTTTGCTGCGGCGTTCTCTGCAGGAGAGGTCGCAGCAGGTATCGCGCGGGGCTGATTCTGCCCGTTCTCTCAACCCAAAAACCCTTTTCCGCAAGAGCGTGTTTCTACGGTGTTCTTTCTGGAACAGTTGTGCGTTACACTGTCGGAGGTTTTTCGCCATACCGTGCCCGCCTGGACATGGATGCGCGTTTTTCGGATGACCCATCCGGGAGAAGGGACGGAACTGTGATCATAGGTGTGCCAAAGGAAATCAAGAATAATGAGTTTCGCGTTGGTATGACCCCTGCCGGGGTGCGGGAGTTCGTCGCGCATGGTCATAGCGTTCTCGTGGAGAACTCTGCGGGAGACGGATCATCGTTCACGGACGACGAGTATGTCGCAGCTGGCGCCGAGATGGTCGCAGGTGCCGATGAGATATTTGCTCGTGCCGAGATGATCGTCAAGGTCAAAGAGCCTCAGGCAGCGGAAATCGCTCGTCTTCGCCCGGGGCAGATCCTCTACACTTATCTACACCTTGCTCCAGATCTCGCCCAGACCGAGGGTCTGGTTGCATCAGGTGCCGTTTGCATTGCATATGAGACCGTTGAGCTGCCTAATCGTTCGTTGCCGCTGCTCGCTCCGATGTCGGAGGTGGCCGGTCGCATGGCTGCTCAGGTCGGCGCCGCTTACCTTCAGAAGCCAAACGGCGGCCGCGGCGTCCTCATGGGCGGCGTTCCCGGTGTGCTCCCTGCCAAGGTCGTTGTGCTTGGCGGTGGTGTCGTCGGCACGAACGCCGCATATGTGGCCAAGGGCATGGGCGCTGACGTGACCATCATGGACGTCAACCTCGATCGCCTTCGCTACCTCGACGAGATCTGGGGCAACAGCGTGCGTACGCTCTACTCCAGCCGTCACAACGTGGATCAGCTCGTGACCGAGGCCGATCTCGTGATCGGTGCGGTTCTGCTGCCGGGTGCCAAGACGCCCTGGCTCGTTACGCGCGACCATCTTCCCACCATGAAGAAGGGTGCTGTGCTGGTGGATGTCTCCGTCGACCAGGGTGGCTGCATCGAGACCACCAAGGCGACTACGCACGCCGACCCCACGTACTTCGTCGACGGCGTTCTGCACTACGGTGTCGCCAACATGCCGGGGGCAGTTCCCAA
>DFBG01000080.1:1741-2896 GCA_002367305.1 Actinobacteria bacterium UBA3086
GTTGCCGACGATGCCGCTCTCGCCAAGGGTGTCAATGTCCTCGAGGGCAAGATCGTCTACAAGCCAGTCGCGGAAGCGCATGGCATGGACTACGTTGAGCTTGGAAGTCTTCTCGCCTAAAGCGGGATGAGAACGAACATCGAGCGGGCCGTCGGAGATTTCCGGCGGCCCGCTTCGTATCACGCTCATGCGCCGCGACGTTTCACCAGGTAATCGGTGCCTGCGTCAGCCGGATTCGGCTCATGATAAGCGTGCCAAGATACCCGATCGTGGTGACGAGAATGCTCAGATAGAGCCTGTCGTACATCACGAACGGGACGGTAGTCGTAAAGACTACTCCCATGATGATGGCGCTCATGAGGAGGATCATGGCGACTGCGCCCGAGAACAACAGCGCCGCCATGAGATCGCGCAAGAAACGCATGGAGTCCTCCTGTCGTCGTGACCCTATCGTGACCCTACATACCCCGCACACTTTCGGAGGTCACTCCAAAAGTGATGAATCCTCCCGTTGAGGGACTCTATTTCCATCTATACTCATCCCATGTGGGAACATGCTGAGGAGTTCTTGGGGTATCTCGCCGTCGAGCGCGGCGCATCTCCGCATACTCTCGATGCATATCGCCGAGATCTGGGTTTGTATGTCGCGATGCTCGAATCACGGGGCATCCATGATCCCGATTCCGTCACGCGGGAGGAATTGACCGCGTTCGTGGCAGCCCTCCGTACTCGAGGTCTCGCGCCTCGCACCATCGAGCGCAAGATGGCATCGGTGAAGAGTTTCCATAAGTTTCTCGTGAGAGAGGGTGTCACGGAGAACCATCCTTCGGCCCGAGTCCCGCTTCCCAAGGTGCCAGAGAGTCTTCCCGACGTCGTATCCATCGATGACATGGACAAGCTACTCACACAGCCATTCCCGGAGACGCCTGCAGGGCATAGGGATCGTGCGATTCTCGAGACGCTGTACGGGTGCGGACTGCGCGTGAGCGAGCTCATAGGACTTGATACCGTCGATCTCGATCTCGATGAGGGCTTCGTTCGGGTTGTGGGCAAGGGGGACAAGGAACGTGTGGTACCGGTCGCGGGTGCAGCATCCCGTGCGCTGTCGGCCTACCTTCGTAATGGACGTCCGCTGTTGCATCCCAAGAGGAGCGT
>DFBG01000080.1:2997-16049 GCA_002367305.1 Actinobacteria bacterium UBA3086
CTGTTGGAGGGCGGAGCGGATCTTCGGGCCTTGCAGGAGATGCTGGGACACTCAGATATCAGTACGACTCAGGTGTATACACACGTCGACAGACACCATATACGTGAGGAATACCTGTCCACGCATCCACGGGCAAGACTAAGATGAGCGACTTCATGCGTTGGAGTTCGTTGAGATAAGTCGTCGATTCCTGTTACCAACCACCCCTTCAACGGCTAGAATATAAAGCAAGAAGCACGAATCCGAATATGCACATGGAAGGGGAGGGGATTCTCGCGTGAACACGAAGTTCAGCAAGTTCCTCGTTTTGTTCCTGGCCTTTGCTCTCATCGCAACCCTAGCCGTTGGTTGCAGCTCTGAGGACGAGCCCGAGGACGAGGTTACCGACGAAGCAACGACCGAAGAAGTAGTCGACGAGCCCATGTCGGACATCGTTGCCGCGATGGTCACGGACACGGGTGGTCTGGGCGACAAGTCGTTCAACGATCTCTCATACGCCGGTCTGGAAATGGCCGAGGATGAACTGGGCGTGGAGATCAAGGCTCTCGAGTCCAATGAGATCGCTGACTACGAGCCCAACATCGACCAGTTGGCCAACGCTGGCTACGATGTCATCTTCACCGTCGGCTTCCTCATGACCGACACGACCGACCTCAAGGCCCCGCAGTATCCGGAGATTGTGTTCGGCGGCATCGACCAGTTCTCGGCCGAGCCCGCTTCGAACCAGGCCGGTCTCCTTTTCAGGGAGCACGAGGCTGCCTATCTGGCCGGTGTTGTTGCTGGTCTCGCCACACTTGACACTGATATGGATGATCGCATCAACGAAGACAACATCATCGGCTTCGTCGGCGGCATGGATATCCCGCCGGTGGAGAAGTTCGAAGTTGGCTTCACGCTCGGTGCCAAGTCCGTCAACCCGGACGTTCAAGTCATCAGCCTGTATGTCGGTGACTTTGGCGACCAGGCAAAGGCCAAGGAGCTCGCCCTTTCGCTGATCGATCAGGGCGCAGACGTCATTCACGCCGCTGCCGGTCTGGCCGGCGTCGGTTCGATCACCGCATGCCAGGAGCGCGGCGCGCTCTTCATCGGTGTCGATGCTGACCAGTACCTGACCGTCGACGGTTCAGGCGACGTCATGCTGACCTCTGTGGTCAAGCGTGTCGATCAGGCCGTGTTCCAGACGGTCAAGGCTGTTGTTGAGGGTACGTTCGTCGGTGGTACCAACACCGAGTTCGGTCTCGCCGAAGACGGCGTCGGCCTTGCGCCGTATCACGACTTCGAGGACGTTGTCCCCGCAGCCATCACGGAAGCCGTTGACGCTGCCCGTGCAGACATTCTGAGCGGCGCTATCACGGTTGGGGCCTCCAGGGACGCACTCTAGGTTTCCTGACCCCTTGTTAGAACTGAACTGAGAGGGGCGGCCGGTCACGGACAATGGACCGGTCGCCCTTTCTGCAGGGCGGCGTAGATAACGCGTATGTGACATTCGGATCACGAGGAGTGCCTCATGCAGCAATCACTTGTTGAACTCCGGGAGATCACCAAGGTGTTCCCTGGCGTGTTGGCCAATGATCGAGTATCTCTCACGCTCGGTGCAGGTGAGATCGTCGCACTGCTCGGTGAGAATGGTGCCGGCAAGACGACCCTCATGAACGTTCTGTACGGGCTGCTGTCCGCAGAGAGCGGAGAGATACTGGTCGATGGCGAGCACGTGGACATCAAGTCTCCACAACAAGCGATTGATCTGGGCATCGGCATGGTGCATCAGCACTTCATGCTGGTCGAGCCCCTGACGGTGATGGAGAACATCGTCATGGGTATCGAGCCCTCCAAGTTCGGCGTGATCAACTACCCCGCAGCGCGGAGAGCCGTGCTGGAGATCTCACAAAAGTATGGTCTGGAGGTGGATCCAGACGCCAAGATTCATGATCTCCCCGTTGGATTGCAGCAGCGTGTCGAGATCCTCAAAGCTCTCTACCGAGGGGCACGGACCTTGATCCTCGACGAGCCGACCGCCGTTCTCACTCCCCAAGAGGTTAGAGAGCTTTTTGCCGTCGTAAGGTCTCTTGTGAACGAGGGTCTGTCGGTGGTGTTCATCACCCACAAGCTCGATGAGGTTCTTTCGATCGCCGACCGAGTCGTGGTCATGCGTGATGGTGCGGTGGTCGGAGAGACTCGATCAGCGGACACGGACACGGCTGGTTTGGCGCGCATGATGGTTGGGCGCGATGTAGTGTTTCGCGTGGAGAAGGATCCTGTTTCCTGTGGGGACACCGTCCTGGAGGTTGATGAACTACGTGTTCGCGATGAGCGCAAGCTCACCGCAGTGGACGGAGTCTCATTCACGGTGTGTGAAGGCGAGGTCGTCGCTATCGCGGGCGTGAGCGGCAATGGTCAGACCGAGCTCGTTGAATCGATCATGGGTCTGCGCAGACCCGAGAGCGGGCACGTGCGTCTGCGAGGAAAAGACATCACCCACGCACGCGCCCGACAGACGATCGCTGCAGGCGTATCACATGTCCCGGAGGATCGTCATCGTCGCGGCATGGTACTTGAGTTCGATCTCACCGAGAACATGATCCTAGGCGATCATCGTCGACGTCCTTTTGCCAAGTGGGGAGTGTTCGATCAGAAGGTCATCAATGAGACGACCGCCAAGCGCATAGAAGATTACGACGTTCGCACGCCGTCGGCGCGGGTGCTCGGTTCCACGCTTTCAGGTGGCAACCAGCAGAAGGTGGTTCTTGCCCGCGAGTTGGGCCGCGATCCTGAACTTCTCATCGCAGCACAACCCACGCGAGGTTTGGACGTCGGCGCGATCGAGTTCGTGCACAGTCGAATTCTAGATGAGCGACGTGAAGGCAAAGGGATCCTTCTCGTCAGCCTCGAACTCGAGGAGGTCCAGTCGCTCGCTGACCGTATTCTCGTGATGTACAAGGGGCGCATCGTGAAGGAGTTCGCTGCGGGCGAAGCGAGTGATGAGGATATCGGCTTCTACATGACAGGCGGAAGTGATTCGAGCGCGACTGTTGATGAGACGGAGAGCAAGGGGGTGACCCGTGGCCGGTAAAGAAGCCAAACGTATGGGGGATAGACTGGCCGTGGCCGCCGAGAATGTCGGCATTCCGTTCATATCTGTTCTGATCGCTATTGCCATTGCCTCGGTGATCATCTGGATCGCCGGGTTTGATCCCGTGGCGGCGTTCTCGGCACTATGGAAGGGTGCCTTTGGCAGCGGACGTCAGATCGGTGAGACGATGCTGCGGGCCACACCGCTCATGTTCACCGGACTTGCGGTGGCTTACGGCTTCCGGGCTGGCCTGTTCAACATCGGTGCCGAGGGTCAACTCTTCATGGGTGGTCTTGCGGCCGCATATCTGGGAATCGTGCTTGCGGGACTCCCGGCACCACTCAATATCGCGATCATGCTCGTGGCTGGCGCGGCGGTTGGTGCCGCTTGGGCCTTCATACCAGCGCTGCTCAAAGCAAAAGTGGGAGCGCATGAGGTTATTACCACCATGATGTTCACGTACATAGGGCGCTATCTTGTGTCGTGGCTGGTGACAGGTCCCCTCAAGGCAGAGGGGCAGATTCCGCAGACCGAGAAACTCCCACTGGAGTCGACGCTCCCACGGTTGCACGAGGTCTTCGCTTTCTTCCCTGATTCCCGCGCCCACATGGGTTTCATCATAGCTATCGTGCTGGCCGTCGTGGTGTGGTGGATTCTCAAGTACACCACGTTGGGCTTTGAAGCGCGTGCGGTCGGCTTCAATCCCTGGGCGTCTGAGAACAGCGGGATCTCGGTCTCGGCCACCACAGTGAAGGCGCTCTGCATCTCGGGTGCATTGGCGGGTCTCGCCGGAGTGACCGAGGTGATGGGCGTTCACGGACGACTGTTCGATCAATTTTCGTCAGGCTTCGGCTTCACCGGAATCGCCGTTGCCCTTCTCGCTAAGAACAATCCCATCGGAGTGATATTCGCAGCGATTCTGTTTGGCGCACTTTCATCTGGATCAGGGACCATGCAGCTGGAGGCCGACGTGCCCTCGAAGCTCATATTCATCATTCAGGCACTGATCATCTTCCTGGTGGCTGCGGAGCAACTGGCCAAGTGGATAGTTGGACGGACCCGGAAGGGGGTGACCGAGAGTGCTTAATGACATCATCACTCCCGATCTCTTCGCTTCCGCCATCCGCATGGCGACGCCGCTTGCGTTGGCTGCGATCGGTGGCACCATCTGTGAGCGATCCGGCATCGTTAACATCGCTCTTGAGGGCATGATGCTCGTCGGCGCGTTTGCTGGGGTCGTTGCATCCATGTTCTTTGGCAATGCTTGGATCGGCGTGCTGTTCGCCGTCCTCGCGGGTGCACTGATGGCTCTCATTCACGCATTCGCCTCAATCACCCTCAGGGCGGATCAAGTGGTGTCGGGTACGGCGATCAACATCCTCGCCCTCGGTCTCACGGGCTTCCTCATGGAAGTCATCTACGGTCATCCCGGAACGACGGATCCGGTCGCGCGTCTCCTGCCGCTCTTCTCGGCCAGTCCCTCTGGTGACGGGTTCTTTGGTGAGATATGGCGTTGGGTGTACTCGATCTTCTTCAGTCACACACCGATTGTCTATATGGCGATTCTGATCGCCATCGCAGGCCAATGGGCGCTCTACAAGACGACATGGGGTCTGCGACTCCGTGCGCTGGGCGAGCATCCTCGCGCTGCCGACACCGTCGGTATCAGCGTGACGCGCGGTCGCTACTCGGCCGTCGTGATAAGTGGTGCGCTCGGCGGACTTGCGGGGGCCAACCTCTCATTGGAGCAGGTCGGTTCTTTCACTGAGAACATGACGAACGGCCGAGGATTCATCGCCTTGGCCGCGAACATCTTTGGACGTTGGACGCCCGGTGGGTCATACGGCGCGTCCCTGCTGTTCGGCTTCGCCGACGCCCTGCAAATCAAGCTTCAGCTGTTCCGTGACGTCATCACGATTCCGTCACAGTTCTTCTTGATGCTTCCGTATGTGCTCACCGTCGTAGTGCTCGCGGGCGTTGTGGGACGCGCGGTTGCGCCGGCTGCGGTCGGCAAGCCGTACGAGAAGGGATAGCCTGTGGGAGCCTCAGAGTTCCGCATGGGTAGAGCTGCGCTCTGGGCGATGACGTGGGCCCTGGGTGCTGCGCTGGGTGTTGCCCTCGGCGGCTGGTTGACGGTCGTTGGGGGAGTGGGTGCTCCTGGAGTCGACGCGATCGATCTCGGGACGGACGTATTCCTGCTTCCGGCTCTCTCAGGTCTCGTCGTCTTCGTCGTTCATCTGGGAGGACAGATCATCATCGCCTCGCTGAGATCCAGAGCCGTCGTTGATTCGCCTGGCGACAGCGGTCAGCCCGACCAAGACGAGCAGTAGGATCCCAAGCAGCACATCCGTCGCGTCGAAGCGAAAATCCCATCCGCGATTCGCACTGCGCCACACGTAGGCGGCGGCCGGGAGTCCGACCGCCGCCCAGAGCGGAATCCTGATAGTTGGTCGCAGCATTACTGCTCGTTCACGTCCGTCGGCGGTGCAGGTGGAGCGGCGCCGTACGGTGCTTCCACCGTCGGGGGAATCCGCGGGCCCCTCTTGCGCAGTCGGGCGCGAATGATGACGAATATCACCAGCCCGATCATGATGAGTGGCAGTGCACCGAGCAGAATGATGATCAGCGCGTTGATCGTGTTCACCAGGGCGCGGACACCTGTGGTTATTGCGTCCACGAAACCCCAGTCGGTCCCCTTTGGACGTACAACAGCGGACGGCTCGATCAACTCTACGGTGATCGTGGCCATCGACGCCTGACGTTCGAGATAGGAGATGCGGTCCTGCAGGGATTCGATCTCTCCTCGCACCCGCCCAAGTTCTTGTTGCACGGCGAGAAGATCCTCAACGTCCGTGGCCTTGTCAAAGAACGACCGAAGCTGCTCCTCCTGCGCCTGCAGATTGCGCAGTCGTGCTGAGAGGTCGATATGCTGTTGCGTGACGTCGCTTTCGTCCTCGGCCTCACGCAGAACGTCGCCGAGGGAGCGGATGGATTCATTGAAATCGTTCGCATCGCCAACGGGAATCCTGATCGTTACGTACGCGGAGAGCGCCATACCGTCTGAGAGAGTGCCTTCGTAGCGGTAGACGGGGCCATAGTCATCGTTGGTCACCTGCAGATCGGTGATCGCTCCGCTCGCTGCTTTCACGAGATCCCTGATCTCCGAGATCGCGTCCTCGACGGATTCCACCTCGAGTCGCAGAGCTAGATTGCGAATGATGAGACGCTGGGCGTCGTCCATGTTGGTGACATCTTCGCCCAAAGCGTTCGGTACGGCGGCCTCTGAGAACGAGTCTCTTCCCTCGTCGTCGAATTCTATGCTTTCTTCGACGGCCATATCGTAGTCGGCCGAGGTGGCCTGTGAATCGACGGTGTCGTCGGAAGCTCCGCAGCCCACCAGGGGGAGCATAAGGATTGCCGCCGCAAGCGCGACGAGCAACGCGCGTCTGACAGTGGGAACGTACCTTGTTCGGTTCATGCTTGCTCCTCTCATCGGGTCGTCACGCGTGATACACCGGACGCCCTCTCACCAATAGGCGGGAGGGCGTCCGGATGACGTTTTCAGCGATATAGGTACGGAGGCTACTCGCTTGTGGAAGCCTTCTCTTCAAGCTTCTTCATGTTGATGGCAGCGTATGCGCCAAGCGCGATACCGATCGCCACGACCGCGAAGAAAGCCAGAGTGAGGAAGTTGAAGAGTACAGATGCGATGTTATAAGTCATCGGGGTAGTTCACCTCCGTCAGGGTCCCCATGGGACTACTCATTGATTCTATCGTTCGATCCAAGGCGGAGCAACATCTCTGATACTGCGCCCTCCCGTACCTATTCAGCTGTCATGGTCCGGATTCCTGCCCGTTTCATCCAGTTTGACGAGACTGTTCCCCAATCGGTTCACGCACACTCCCGTTCGTCAAAACTCATTTGTGTTGGGGGCGCGGTGTCATGGAGTGTTCCATGGTGGGTAAATGGTGTCATGTAATCCCATAGAGGTGTTGCATTGTGGGATGAAGTGTCATAAAGTGTGCACGTAAGGACAAGAGGTTCCGGTTCTGATGAGGGGTTCTACGACTGAACGGGAAGGGGGGACGATGTTTCTCGGCGAGTATCAGCACACACTGGATGCCAAGGGACGCGTATCTCTCCCAGCCAAGTTCAGGACTGAGACCACGGACAGGCTCGTTGTTTCCAAGGGCCTCGACGGATGCTTGTGGGTCTTTCCCGCGGACCGGTACGAGGAGTTCGCCAGTAACCTGCTCAGCAAGGATGACTTCAAGAAGACATCGCGCAAGGTCCAGCGCTACTTCATGGCGGGCGCGGCCGAAGTCGAGATCGACTCCGCTGGCAGGATTTCGGTTCCGTCGGTGCTTCGTGAGTTTGCAGGTCTTGAGAAGGAACTGGCAGTCATTGGCGCGGGTCATCGAATCGAGATATGGAACGCTGAACAGTGGGCCGCGTACAACATCGAGGCCGCTGAAAGCATCGTAGATGATGCCGAGGAGCTCTCTGACCTCGGATTCCTGTAGGGCGTTGACAATGGAATACCGGCATACCCCAGTTTTGCTGGCCGAGGTCACGCAGCAGCTATCGTTGCAACCCGGTTCGATAATCGTCGACTGTACCTTAGGCGGGGCAGGACACGCGAAACGGATTCAAGACCTCATAGGTCCCACGGGGACTCTCGTGGGTATCGATCAAGACGACACAGCACTTGACGCAGCATCAAATACACTCCGCCTCGGCCAGCAGACCATCCTGCTCAAAGGAAACTTCGGGGAGATCGACCGCCTTCTGACGGAGGCCGGACTCGTATCTGTGGACGGCTTTCTGTTCGATCTGGGCGTCTCTTCTCCTCAACTAGACTTCCCCGAGCGGGGGTTCTCATACAAGGTGGACAATCCGCTCGATATGCGGATGGATCCATCGAATGCACCGATGACCGCGAGGGACGTGCTCGCCGAGTACAGCGAGTCCGAACTCACGCGCGTGATCCGAGATTTCGGTGAGGAACGGTGGGCATCGCGAATCGCAGAATTCATCGTAGCCGCGCGAGCCCGCCGTCCCATCGAGACAACGTTCGAGCTGGTCGAAATCATCAAGGATGCAATTCCGGCATCGGCCAGACGCTCGGGTCCACATCCGGCGCGGAAGACGTTCCAGGCGCTCCGCATCGAGGTCAATCATGAGATGGAAGTGCTCGAGCGCGGACTGAGAGCCGCAGTGCGGTGGCTCGGTCCGGGTGGACGGATCGCCGTCATCAGCTATCACTCGCTTGAGGATCGCATCGTCAAGAACGTGTTCTCTGAGCTCTCCCGGGGGTGCGATTGTCCGCCAGACCTTCCGGTCTGCGCATGTGGCAAGAAGCCGGTTCTCCATGTGGTCACACGAAAGGCCGTGATTCCCACGGCTGACGAGATAGAGCGCAACCTCCGAGCCCGAAGCGCGAAGCTTCGGGTAGCGGAGAGGGTCTGAACGAATGAGTGGGGTGCTCGCACCTCGAGCCAGTACGGAGAGGAGGAGCAATGGGTCTGCCAGCCACACGTGAGACCCACAGCACGCGAATCGAGACGTCGTCTCGCCCGAGACTGCGTGTCGTGACTGCTCCTCGGCGTGCTCCGAAGCGCAATACCGCTGCTCATGAGGAGAGATGTCGACACGCCTTCCGATGCGTTCTCGTCGGAATGATAGCTGTTACCGTGTTCGGAATGGGTCGTGTGGCGCTGTCCGCAAAGGCGAACGAGGCGTCGATCGACTCGTCCGCGTTGCGTTCCGATATCAAGAGTGAGCAGCTCGCGGCGGATCAGCTTGAGGTCGACAAGAGTGCACTTATGATTCCCTCTCGTATTGAAGCCATCGCAGGTACTACTATGAGAATGTCCGAGGCGTCGGATGTCACGTTCATCACCATCTCAGATGTTGATGAACCAGTTATGGATGAATCCTTGGCTCTTGAGTCGGCCACCGATTCCGCGGATGGAGAAGTCGCCCCAAGCGACGTTGCGGAGGAGACTGCTCCCGAGACGCCACTACGTGCGTTGCTCAGTTCTGTGATGGATATGGCTGCCGGCGAGGCTCAAGTGCTTCTCGTCGGTGACATCGGGCTCGCTTCTTCGCGGTGAGCATGCGCCTGCGAGAGGAGAACGTGTGAAGGGTCGAGCGAAGCGCGTGAAGGGTTCGTCGCGCTTCACGGTCCTCCTTGTGCTCCTTGTCGGCGCCTTCCTTGTGATTGCAGGGCGTCTTACATATCTCCAGGCTGCTGCTGCTCCCCAGTTCGCTGAGCGCGCGACTGACCAGCGACTCAGGAACATCGAGATTCCTCCCCAGCGAGGCGCCATCTATGATCGTGAAGGTGAGCCTCTTGCGGTTACGACAGAGGCGTGTACCGTGTATGCCGTTCCCCAGTCGATCGATGATCCCGTGGGCACTTCCGCTGCCATCGCCTCTGTGTTGGGCACCGATCCAGGCGAGTATGTGGAGCGGCTCGGCACGGACAGCAGCTTCACTTACATCGCGCGCAAGCTCGACATGGACCACGCTGCGGCGCTCAAAGCGCTTGATCTTCACGGTGTTGAGTTCCAGGAGGACTCCCGCCGTGTCTACCCCTCTGGGGAGCTCGCCTGTCAGGTGCTCGGTTTCGTCGGCATCGATGATGAAGGACTCGCGGGTCTGGAGAAGCAGTATGAAGGTCTTCTTGCTGGTACGCCTGGCAGTCTGCTCGCCGAGCGGGATCCCTTTGGTCGGGTGATCCCTGATGGAGTGATGCAGTCCATCGATGCGATCGACGGACAGGACATCGTTCTCACCATCGACAAGGACATACAGTATCAGGCTCAGGTGGAGCTCAGCGCGGCTGTCGAGGAGTGGGGAGCCAAGAGCGGCTCCGTTTTGGTGATGAATCCGCAGAATGGTGAGATCTACGCCATGGCGACCGTACCGGGGTTCAATCCCAACTCATTCGGCTCTGCCGAACCCTACTCATATCGCAACAGACCGGTGACCGACGTCTACGAGCCGGGATCGACGATGAAGTCGTTGACGGCCGCAGCGGTTATCGAAGAGGGACTCTATGGTCCCGAGGATATGTTCGAACTTCCGTCGACGATCACCGTTGCTGACCGGACGATCAGTGAGTCGCACTCACGACCCACGGTCAACTGGAGTCTTGCGGATATCGTCATCAACTCATCAAATGTAGGTTCGGTCATGCTCGGGCTCGAACTGGGCGAGCAGAGGCTCTATGACTATCTTGACCTTTTTGGGATGAACGACCGTACCGGTGTGGACTATCCCGGCGAGGGCCTTGGATATCTTCCCCCGCTTGAGAAGTGGTCGGGCTCGACCATCGGCACGATTCCCTTTGGTCAGGGAATCTCAATGACGCAGTTGCAGCTCGCTCGTGCTCTGTCGGCGATAGCCAACGGCGGAGAGCTCCCGACGCCGCACTTCTTGCGTGATCTGCCCGAAACCGATGACGCGAGTCTTGTGTGGACGCTCGAACGCGTCATCTCCGAGGAGACCGCACGCACCACGTCGTCGATTCTGGAGCGGGTCGTCACGACCGGTACCGGAGGCTCGGCATCAGTGCCGGGGTACGAGGTTGCGGGGAAGACGGGTACCGCCCAGAAGGCTCGCACGGACGGACAGGCGGGGTACGCGAAGGACAAGTACGTCGCCTCATTCAGCGGATATCTCCCAGTGGCCGATCCGCAGGTTCTGATCATCGTGTCCCTGGATGAGCCTTCGAACGCCATCTACGGCGGCACGGTCGCCGCGCCGACCTTTTCTAGCCTTGCGCAGTTCTCGGTCTCTCATCTCAAGATTCCGCCCACCACATCGGTTGATTCAGCTGTGGAGACGGACTTGGTTGTCGGGTCCACAGATGACGGTTCGGTTCCCACTGCTGATGCAGACGCCGAGGGGCGGTGATCGCGTGATAAAATCTCCCGTCGGCAAGCGAGGGGATGACGTGGAACCCAGGACCCTGGATAGCGTTCTTTCAGACATTGTTGTGCTCAACGAAACGATCACAGCGACGTCCATCACTGGTATCGCATACCGTTCCGATGCTGTGCGTCCAGGTGACGTGTTCTTCTGCATCCCCGGCTTCGTACACGATGGTCATGATTTCGCGGTCGACGCGGTCGAGCGCGGTGCCGTCATGGTGATCGTGCAGAGGATCGTGGCGGGTATCGATGAGTCTCTGCAGGTTGTGGTCCCGGATACCCGAGTTGCGCTGGCGCATGCGTCTGCGGCTCTCAATGGGGATCCGAGCCGGGCGGTCCGTATCGTGGGGATCACTGGCACCAATGGCAAGACTACAACCTGCTACCTGGTCGATTCGATCATGCGCGCAGCTGGCGACAAGACGGGTGTCGTCGGCACGGTGGAGACGCGTATCGGTGACAGGCGTATCGAGGCATCCCGAACCACACCTGAGTCAGCGGACCTACAAGTGCTCCTCGCGCGCATGCGTGATGAAGGAGTGGATTCGTGTGCTATGGAGGTCTCATCGCACGCGATAGACCTTCATAGGGTCGACGGCGTCAGGTTCGCAGTGGTCGCGTTCACCAACCTGACTCAGGACCATTTGGACTATCACTCGTCCATAGAGGAGTACTTCTCCGTGAAGCGCAGGCTGTTCACGGAGTTTGAGGCCGTATCTCGGGTCGTGAATATCGACGACCCGCTCGGCGCGGCAATGGCCTGTGAGCTCGACGTGGATATCACGGTCGGACTCTCGGAGGATGCAGACGTCCGTGCGGTGGACCTCGTCCTCGGTGCACATGGATCGACATTCACGCTGAGCACGCCTGCGGGTGACGCCGCGGTGTCTCTGCCTCTGGCGGCCGACTACAACGTGAGCAATGCGCTGGTTGCGGCCGGATCCGCCCTGGCTCTTGGAGTCTCGCTGGCCGATATAGTCGTCGGGCTAGAGGGTGCGCCGCAGGTGCCCGGTCGACTCGAGCGTGTGGACGAGGGGCAGTCTTTTGCTGTTCTCGTGGACTACGCGCACACCCCGGACAGTCTGGCGAAGGCTACTCGTGCAGTGAAAGAAGTGACCCAAGGTCGCGTGATCGTGGTGTTTGGTGCGGGTGGAGACCGGGACCCCGAGAAACGTTCTCTCATGGGGCAGGCGGCCGCGAACGAGGCCGACCACATCGTCATCACGAGCGACAACCCGCGGTCCGAGGACCCCGTCGGTATAATCCTCCAGATTCAGGACGGACTCTCAGGGACGAACACCACGCATGAGACTCATGTGGACCGCCGTGAAGGGATCGCAGCAGCTATTCGTATGGCCGGTCCGGGAGACGCGGTTCTCATTGCAGGCAAAGGTCATGAGGACTATCAGATATTCTCTGATAGGACGATCCATTTCGATGACCGTGAGGTCGCGCGCGAGGAGCTGAAACGGCTGTGCTGATGCTTTCTGCAGAGAATCTGACGGATGTTGTCGGCGGGACACTGCTCCTTGGTAGTGGAGACGTCATGATCAACGGGCTCGCCACGGATTCTCGTGCTGTCGAGCCCGGAAATGTCTTTGTGGCATTCAGCGGGGAGAACGTTGACGGACATGGGTATCTGGAGACGGCTATGCGTTCAGGTGCACGCGCCGTCATGATCACCCGTGCGGAGGCGTTCGACGCCGATGTCGAGGCCACTGCGCGCAAGCGAGGAGCATGCGTCGTTCTTGTCCCTGATGCGTTGCGCGCGGTACAGGACCTCGCAGCGTCCCATCGTGCCCGTCTCACGTGCCCCGTTATCGGTGTGACCGGATCCACGGGCAAGACGACGACCAAGGACTTCCTGACCGCAGTGCTCGGCATGCGTTTCAATGTGATATCCACGCTTGGCAATCAGAACAACGAGCTCGGCGTGCCGTTGACCGTTCTGCGTGCGGGGCCGGGCACCGATGTGTTGGTGGTCGAGATGGCCATGCGAGGGTTGGGTCAGATCGCCCGGCTTTGTGAGATCGCCAAGCC
>DFBG01000080.1:16104-18248 GCA_002367305.1 Actinobacteria bacterium UBA3086
GTTGCGCGGGCGAAGGCGGAGCTACTCCAGGCGCTTCCGACAGATGGATTCGCATTCGTGAACGCCGATGATTCATTCTCGGAGTTGCAGGGGCTGCTCTCGTCGGCTCCTGTGGTCACCTATGGAATGTCCGCTGAAGCGGATGTTCGTGCCGAGGGTGTCGAGATCGATAGCATGAGTCTTGCGACGTTCGATCTGATCGCAGCTGAGGGTTCATCGAGCGTCACACTTGGAGTTCCGGGTCGTCATAATGTCTACAATGCTCTCGCCGCCGCTGCAGTGGGATTGAGTCTCGATATAGCGCTGGACGATGTGGTCGAGGGTTTGGCCTCTGGTCGTTCATCGGCGATGAGGATGCAGGTGTTCCAGAGCGCGACGGGTGTTACCGTGATAAACGATGCGTACAACGCCAATCCGACTTCGATGCGGGCGGCGCTTGAGACGCTCGCGGAGATGGGCACCACGGGCAAGAGGGTTGCGGTGCTCGGAGATATGGCTGAACTGGGTACTCTGACCGAACTCGCCCATTTTCAAATGGGTGAGCGTGTTGCCCGAATGCCCATCGATGTACTGGTGTCAGTTGGCCCGAGAGCACGTCATATCGCTGACGGCGCTCGTGCGGCAGGAATGGAGCCTGATCTTGTGCGACCGTGTGTGACGGTCGAGGAGGCGAGTGAGGTCTTGGATGACCTGCTCACGTCGGGAGACGTGGTGCTCGTGAAGGCTTCTCGTGTCATGGGACTTGAGCGCGTCGTGGAAGGGATCATCAACCCGCATGTTTAGGCTCGCAGAGTACCCGACATACCAGGTCTTCCTCGCGGTGGTGGTCGCGCTCGTCGCGACGGCCATCCTCTTCCCGTTCTGGATCAAGCTGCTCCGTTTTCGGCAGATCGGTCAGCAGGTACGTGCCGACGGACCTCAGGGTCATCTGGTCAAACAGGGAACGCCCACGATGGGTGGTGTTCTCATTCTCATCGTGACTGCCGGCACGTACTTTCTCATGGGCAATATCGGTCGCTTGAGCATTCTCGCTCTCGGCGCCACCCTTGCGTGTGGCGTGCTCGGATTCATCGATGATTGGGCCAAGGTCGTCAATGAGCGCTCGCTGGGGCTGCGACCTCGGGCCAAACTGCTGTGGCAGGCCGCCATCTCGGTCGCATTCGGCATGTTTGCGGTCAACTGGGCCGACCTGACCTCGATGATCACACTGCCGCTGTCCGGCGCTTCGGTCGATCTTGGTGTTCTCACCACGTCGGTCACGCTGGGGGGTATTGAGATCGTCGTGCCGTGGCTCTATCTGGGACTGGTGTGGTTCATGATCGTGGGCTCGTCGAATGCGGTCAATTTGACCGATGGACTGGACGGACTCGCTGCAGGCACGGTGCTGATCGTGATGCTCGCCTATGCGGGTATCGCGTTTCGACAGAATCACCTTGAGGTGGCTCTTCTGGCGGCATCGATCGCTGGTGCTTGTGTCGGTTTTCTCTGGTACAACTCGTATCCGGCGGACATCTTCATGGGCGATACCGGTTCCCTCGGATTGGGAGCGGCCGTCGCCGCGTTGGCCATCATCACCAAGACGGAGCTCCTGCTGGTGCTCATCGGCGGGATATATGTGGCTGAGACACTGTCAGTGATCCTGCAAGTCGCATCGTTCAAGCTCACGGGCAAGCGCATATTCCTCATGGCGCCAATCCATCACCACTTCGAGATGAAGGGCTGGTCGGAGACGAAGGTCATGGTCCGCTTCTGGATCGTCACGGCGATCCTGGCAGGCGGCGGTTTCGCGCTCTACTTCGTCGGTTCGGTGAGGAGTTAGTGGTGGAGAGACTCTCCGGTCGCATCCTCGTTCTCGGGCTCGGAATGTCCGGTGACGCAGCAGCACGCTCGCTCGCCTGTGGTATGGGCGCCGATGGAGCGACCTCCATCACCGTCATCGACTCTGGTGACACGCCGATGTTGAGAGGGCGCGCCGAAGCGCTTGAGCAGATGGGTGTTCGAGTGCTCCTGGGCGCGACTGATGTCGAGGGAGAGTACGACATCTGTGTGACGAGCCCGGGCATTCCTCCTCATGCGGCCTTGATGAAGGCGGCCGTCGCTGCGAGTACGGAGATCATTTCGGAGATCGAGTTCGCGTTCAGGCG
>DFBG01000080.1:18332-18514 GCA_002367305.1 Actinobacteria bacterium UBA3086
GATCATCTGCTTCGGTCGGCCATGATCCCGGCGGAGACGGTGGGGAATATCGGCAGACCGGCCATCCAGGTAGCCGACATGTCGTCTCCCGGCGTGGCGCTCGTCGCCGAGGTCTCATCGTTCCAGCTGGCCAACGTCGATCGATTCCACCCGCGGGTGGCAGTTCTGCTCAACATCACTCC
>DFBG01000155.1 GCA_002367305.1 Actinobacteria bacterium UBA3086
GTTGGCATCTTCGAAATGGGAGAGGCCGGCCTCGTGGGAGTCGGGCAGCCTTCGAGTGCCCTGCTCGCTGAGAGGGCGGAAGTCGCTGGGTCCGTCGTCATGGCCGCCGTCGAAGGGGCGAGACCCATTCTCTTGGAGATTCAGGCGTTGGTGACTCCCACGTATCTGCAGATACCGCGCAGACTCGCGACCGGCATCGAGGGGACGAGGCTTCTGCAAGTGCTCGCGGTGCTCGAGCGACGGGCGAACAGATCGTTCGCCGGACAGGACGTCTTTGTCAGCGTCGCCGGAGGATTGCGTGTATCGGAGCCTGCAGTCGATCTTCCTCTCGCACTCGCGCTCGTGTCAGCGCTCACGGATCGTCCGGTGCCGCTCGGGATTGCTGCATTCGGCGAGGTTGGTCTGACAGGGCAGATTCGCGGAGTGGCTCACGCGGCAGCTCGGCTGAGAGAGGCGGAACGCCTGGGGTTCAGCCGAGTGTTGGGGCCATCGAGCCCGGCAGGGAGAGGTCAATCGGAGATCCTCGCGCCAGCCGCATCCATCTCAGAAGCGGTCGCCACACTCCATTCGTAGCCGGTACGTGGCGGGAACTACTCGGAAGTGGCAGAATCAAGAGGTGGAGAGTTCGTTCGTGGTTCGGGCGAGTGTGGTAGCCAGCCGATGGGGAGGTCGCATGGAGACGGCGCACAACGAGGCGATGCGTTCTGAGCTTGAGAAGATCGCACCCGGCACCGCTCTGCGAGAAGGCCTAGACTACATCATCTCAGCGAGTACGGGCGCGCTCATTGTGATCGGCGATATTGCCGCGATCGACCCTCTGTGTGACGGCGGTTTTGAGATCGACACACCTTACACGCCGACGAGACTCTACGAACTCGCCAAGATGGATGGCGCAATCATTCTGGATGCATCCAAGATGCGCATTCATCGGGCGAACGTCCATCTCCAGCCCGATCCTTCGCTCCCCAGTCTTGAGACGGGCATGCGCCATAGAACTGCCGAGCGCGCGAGCCGTCAGACGGGAGCGCTCGTCATATCAGTCTCACAACGCCGTGACGTCATGAGCCTCTACCTCGCAGGTGACCGTGTCATCGTGCAGGACATCAAGGTCCTTCTGGCCAAGGCCGATCAGGCGTTGCAGACTCTGCAACGGTATCGGGCGCGCCTGGACGAGGTCTTGGATCGTCTAACGATTCTTGAGTTCGATGATCTGGTCACCATGGGCGATGTTGCCGAGGTCATCGGTCGATTCGAGATGATGCGCCGCGTTTCTCGAGAGGTCTCTCGGTACATCGTTGAGCTGGGAACCGAGGGCCGACTTGTGCGCATGCAGGCCGAGGAACTCAATGCCACGGTCGATGAACAGTACGCGCTGCTCGTTAGGGACTACGCGGCCGATCCCGGTAGTCGCAAGGTGGCTGGTCGCCGAGGCAAAATCGAGAGTCTCACCCTGGATCAACTCCTTGAGCCTGCGGAGATCGCCAACGCCTTGGGTGTGGCCGATGTCGTCGGGGCAGCCGAGGATCACGTACAGCCACGTGGTTTCAGGGTCCTTTCGCGCATTCCCATGTTGCCCGGTACGGTGGTCAACCGTCTGGTCGATCGGTTCGAGACCATGCCCGGGCTTCTCCGCGCGGGGACCGATGAACTCGACGAGGTCGATGGTGTGGGTGCCCGACGCGCAACGGCCATCGCAGATGGTCTCTCGCGGTTGGGCACACATCTCCTAGGCTAGGATCACGAGCGCCTCTCGAGATGGTCATCTGAGCGTGATCCGCGACCCCCCTGTGCTAGACTTCGGACAGATGTCCATGCGCGATTGTGCGCTTGTCTCACCGAGAGGAGGTGGGGGCGCAGTCGGGAATCTCCCGCACCCGCGTCACCGCTCATGATCGTACATCTCACCCGGTTCGTAATGGTCACCTCCGGGGCCTTGAGTGGGTTCGCGATCTCACGAATCGTCGACTGGACCGGCCCGACGGATTTCCCCGAATACACCGTCATCTTCATTTTCATTATTCTCGGGGTGTCCATCGGCTATCTGCTTGGCGGAATCTTGGGTCGTGAGTTGACTTATGCGTACAACCTGCTTGAGAGACGGCTGGCGGATATCTCGCAGTCGGATCTCCTGCTCGCGACGCTCGGTATGCTCATTGGCCTTTTGGTGGCGTTTCTTGCCTTCCAGCCTCTGCGACTGGTGAGGCCGACGTGGCTCGCTTTCGTGGCCTCAGCTTTGTTCTTCCTTGTGGCGTCCTATACTGGCGTTCGTGTGGCCATGGTGAAGCGGCGCGAGTTTGCAGCCGCCTTCCCACGTTTGACAGCCCACGATGTCTCGGGCACCAGGTCTGGCGTCACGAAGTACTTGGACACGAGCGCTGTGATCGATGGTCGTTTCGCGGAACTGGTCGACCTCGGGATTCTCGAGGGGGATATCCGAGTTCCGCGATTCGTGCTTGGGGAGCTTCAGACTCTGGCGGACTCCGCCGATGACATCAAGCGAGCTCGCGGGCGCCGGGGGCTCGACCTGTTGACACGCCTTCAGGCCGAAGGCTCTGGAGTCGAGTCCTTCGAGGTCGACTATCCTGAGATTCCGGATGTCGACGGCAAGCTCATGAAGCTCGCCGCGGACACATCCGGCATGATGATCACGGTTGACTACAACCTCTCAAAGGTCGCAGCGATCCGCGGCATTGGTCACCTGAATCTCAACGATCTGGCCACCGTTCTGCGTCCAGCGTTTCTTCCCGGTGAGGGTCTGCGTCTCGAGATCGTGCGTGTGGGCAAGGAGTCCGGGCAGGGAGTCGGATACCTTGAGGACGGTACGATGGTCGTCGTCCAGGACGGAAGTGATCACGTGGGATCGCTCACCGACGCAGAGGTCACATCGGTGCTTCAGACGTCGGCCGGGCGGATGATCTTCGCCCGGTTCGTGGCCGAGGCCAAAGGTGGAAACTAGCGTGGTCGGTTCCGCACTCACCACGTCGGTGGCCGCGGTCATCGTGGCCGGGGGCACGGGGGAGCGGTTCGGCGATCCGGGCGGGAAGCAGCTCGCTTCTGCCGCTGGCGAACCGGTTCTGGCGCGCACGATCGACGCGTTCACGGCATGCGATCTCATCTCGGAGATCATCGTCGCGGTGCACCCCGACCGTATCTCCGAATTCCAGGGTGCTCTTCGTTCCTCTGGAGTGGCGATGGATTCAATTTTGGTCATCGCCGGAGGAGAGACGCGGCAGCAGTCGGTGGCCAATGGACTCGCAGCGATCAAAGGCGCACATCGCATTGTTGCCGTGCATGATGGCGCTCGCCCGGTCGTGTCGGCTGATCTGATAGAGCGTGCGATTCACGCGATCGAGTCGAAACAGTGCGACGGGGTCGTCGTCGGCCATCCGTCCTTCGACACACTCAAGCTCGTCGATGATGATCGGATCGTTGATACACCCGACAGATCTCGGTACTGGGTCGTGCAGACTCCTCAGGTGTTTCTCGTCGACGTATTGCGTGCGGCTCATGCCGCAGCAGTGACCGACGGGTACCAGGGCACTGACGATGCTTCCCTTGTTGAGCGGAATGGTGGCGACGTTCGAGTCTTGGAAGGTCCTCGGGAGAACATCAAGGTCACCGTTCCGGCGGACTTGGGATTCGTCGAGGCGATACTGCGTTCGCGAGAGGATCAGGAGTGAGCTCATGAGGGTCGGTCTCGGATATGACATGCATGCGTTCCAGGAGGGTCGACCGCTCGTTCTCGGCGGTGTCGTGGTGCCGAGTGACCGTGGCCTAGCGGGTCATTCCGACGCGGACGTACTGGTGCATGCGCTCATGGACGCGATCATCGGAGCCATGCGAGCCGGAGACATAGGCAAGCACTTTCCCGACGCGGATCCGGCCTATGCGGGCATCTCGAGCCTTGAACTGCTCTCGCAGGTCGCCGACCTTATGGCGCACGAGGGATGGAGATTGGTCGATGCGGACACCGTGCTCGTCATGGAAGCGCCCAAGGTGGCTGCTTTCCGAGAAGAGATGCGCGGTAACATCGCGGAGCGTCTCGGTGTCGCGGTGGATTCTATCGGCGTGAAAGCGACCACCACAGAGGGTCTCGACGCCACTGGGCGCGGTGAGGGTGCTGCCGCACATGCCGTCGTTATGCTGGAGCGGGCATGACCGTACCTGAGCGCGTACGATTCTCTCCGAGTCCGTCTGGCGACCTGCATCTGGGCGGGGCTCGCACGGCGCTCTTCAACTGGCTCATCGCACGCGCGACGGGTGGATCCTTCATCGTCCGGATCGAGGACACCGATGTGACTCGCGCGAACGCTGTTCACGCTGAGACGATTCTGGACGATCTTGAGTGGCTGGGCCTGGTGCCCGATGAATCCCCGCGTATTGGTGGTCTTCACGCGCCCTATCTGCAGTCAGAGCGTGCGGACGATCATCTCCGCGCGCTGGCGAGATTGCGGGACTCTGGCGTCGTGTATCCGTGCTTCTGTTCCGAGGACGAACTAGCCGCTCAGCGTGCGCGGGACGTTGCTGCAAACCGTGCTCCTCGCTACGCGGGGACGTGCAGCAGCCTCTCGTCATCAGAATGTGAACGCCGCACCTCTGCTGGTGAGCCGCACGTCTGGCGGTTCGCGGTGCCGACCGAACGATGCATCACTGTCCATGATCTGGTTCATGGAGACGTGGAGTTCAGCGCCGGTGACATGGGCGACTTCGTGCTAGTGAGGTCTGACGGTACACCCACGTACGATCTTGCCTGCGTCGCCGATGACATCGCAATGGGGGTCACGCTGGTGTTGCGCGGGGACGATCATCTCCCCAACACTCCGCGGCAGATACTGCTGCATGAAGCGCTCTCGGGTGCGGTACCGCGTTTTGCGCACGTCCCGCTCGTGCACGATGTCTCGGGACGTCCGCTTTCCAAGTCATTGGGTGCATCGGGCATTGGGCGTCTGCGTGAGCAGGGATATCTACCCTCGGCCGTGCTGAACCATCTGGCGCTGATCGGGTGGACCGATGCCGCAGGCCGAGAGATACTCTCGCCGCAGGAACTGATCGAGGCGTTCGATATCACGCGTGTAGCCAGATCGGCGGGGTCCCATGATGCCGATAGGCTCACTTGGATAGCATCGCAGCATATGCGATCTGCGGATTCCGCGACTCTAGCTGAGACTTTTGCGCCTCTGTTTGCGGAGCTTCCGGAATGGTTGGACAGGAATGCTGTCATCGAGGCGCTGCAGGGTGAGGTCTCATCTGGAGAGGAGATGGCGGCATCTGCTGAGTTGCTCGCGAGTCCTGCAAAGCCCGATGACGAGGCTGCGACGGCGCTTGCGGCACCCGATGCCCTTCTTGGTCTCAAAGCGGCCGCGACGGCGCTTGCGGACCCTGGCGATGCCGGAGTCGGTCCCGCACTGCGTTGCGAGCTCAAGGCGGCGGGTGTGCCCGCGCGTGTCGGCATACCGGCGGTGCGCGCGGCGTTGACCGGTCGCGCTCACGGACTGCCGATCAACACGGTCATCGAGCTGTTGGGCCGAGACCGCGCCCTTGAACGGATACGAGGCATCGCCGGGATTTGACAGGCCCTCCGAGGGAAAGGGATAGTGAGCGGCACCTAGCCCGCTCGAGTCCGTTCTCGCTGTTCACACGAGGAGATTCTTCGATGTTCACTCTCATCGCAGAGGACATACGCACCGTCAAAGAGCGTGACCCTGCGGCGATGTCGACTCTGAGCGTGCTTCTCAACTATCCGGGCTTGCACGCGATCTGGTGGCACCGGGTCAATCATTGGCTTTGGAAGCATGGTCGACGAGGCTTCTCCCGATGGCTCAGCCAAGAGGTTCGATTCATGACCGGTGTGGAAATCCATCCCGGCGCGACTGTAGGGCGTCGCTTCTTCATCGATCACGGTATGGGCGTTGTTATTGGTGAGACATCGGTCATCAAAGATGATGTCACGATCTATCAGGGAGTGACTCTAGGGGGCACAGGCAAGGAGCGCGGCAAGCGTCACCCCACGCTCGAGGACTGTGTCGTGGTCGGTGTGGGAGCTGCGGTTCTCGGTGACATCACCGTTGGCGCCGGCAGTCGTGTCGGCGGTGGCGCGGTGGTCGTCCGCGAGGTGCCGCCCAACTGCACGGTCGTGGGTATTCCCGGGCGTGTAGTGGTTAGAGAGGGCGAGAGGGTCGAGGCAGTGGACCTGCACCATGAGGACCTTCCCGACCCGGTGATCGAGATGTTCCAAGTGATTCAGCGTCGTGTGGATCGACTCGAGGCTCGCCTCGCTCAGGATGAGGGATGGGCGAGGGAACAGGGTGACTCGAGTCTGTTCGCCGCACCCGAGGATTCATCGAGCGATTTCGGAGTTTCGAGTAGTTCGGACGATGGCGCGTCGGCCTCCTGTGATATAGGCTGATTCCCGATGGCGCGCTTCGTGCGCGGCTGAAGACATCACCACAATCGACAGTGAGGTTTCGTCATGCGTGTCTACAACACACTCACGCGTTCCAAGGAGGAGTTCGTTCCTCGGCGGGCGGATGCGGTCGCGATGTACGTGTGCGGCCCCACAGTCTATAACCACATCCACATCGGCAATGCGCGAACGTTCCTGTCCTTTGATGTGATTCGGCGTTATCTCGAATGGCGCGGATTCGACGTCTCGTTCGTGCGCAACATCACCGACGTCGACGACAAGATCATCAATCGCGCCCGTGAGGAGCAGGTGACCGCTCCGGAGATCGCTGCCAAGTACACCGCGGCCTTCCATGAGGCGATGGAGCGTTTGGGAGTCAAGGCCCCCACGTACGAGCCCTATGCGACGCAGACCATCGACGAGATGATCGAGATGATCGAGCGACTGATCGAGAAGGGGAACGCGTACGAGTCGGGTGGCGACGTTTACTTCGCGGTTCGTTCTTTCGACGGCTACGGGAAACTTTCCGGGCGTGATGTGGACGACATGCGTTCCGGTGCGCGCATCGAAGTCGGGGATCTCAAGCGAGATCCGCTGGATTTCGCGCTCTGGAAGTCGGCCAAGCCCGGCGAGCCCTTTTGGACGAGTCCCTGGGGCGACGGACGTCCGGGATGGCACTTGGAGTGCTCCGTGATGTCGACCGGTCATCTGGGCGAGACGTTCGATATCCACGGCGGCGGTGTCGATCTCGTATTCCCGCACCATGAGAACGAGATCGCACAGGCCGAGGCGGACACAGGCGCGCCGTTCGCTCGCTATTGGCTACACGGCGGCATGCTTCAGATCAACTCAGAGAAGATGTCCAAGTCCTTGGGCAACTTCATGCTGCTCAAGGACGTGTTGGGAACGTTTCCTGCGCCCATCGTGCGTCTGTTCATGCTGCAGACCCACTACCGCAGTCCGCTCGACTACTCCGAGGAGAGACTGGCGGCAGCGGTGAAGTCCTACGAGCGCATCGAGACCGCTGTGCGCAATGCTCGTGCGGTGGCCGAAGGCGCAGCTGCTGATGGCGCAGGAGCGTCGGCTTCCTCGGCTGATGAGAGTTCTCTGGCAGAGGCGCTCGTTGCGGCCCCCGAGGACGCACGTGCTCGCTTCATCGAGGCGATGGATGATGATTTCAATACTGCGGGCGCACTTGCGGTCGTGTTCGACCAGGTGCGACTGGTGAATTCGTTCCTCGACCAGATAGGTTCTGGTCGAGGCGCGGGCTATTCCGATCTGCTCAAAGCGATCATCGATACGATGCTCGATCTGCTACGCGTGCTGGGAATCACCTTCGCCGAGGGTGAGGATGGGTATCCGGTCGAGGTAGTCGATCTTGCGGCGCAACTCGCCGGATATGGCGGCGGTGACACGCGTGAGGCGGTCGATGCACTCCTCGCAAGCAGAGCAGCAGCGCGCACCGATAAGAACTGGGGTCTTGCGGATGCGGTGCGAGATGGGCTGGCTGGTCTCGGATTCGTGGTCGAGGATACCGCACAGGGAGCACGCGTGATCTACAGGGGGCAGAGCTGATGTCGACGATCATCGAGGGGCGCAACGCGGTGCTCGAGGCGCTGCGCAGCGGGGCACCGGTGCGCCGGCTGCTCGTGGCCGAAGGCACCAAGCCCAACTCGGCTATCGAGGAGATCTATTCGCTCGCGCAAGCGGCGGATATTCCCGTTCAGAGAGTCGCGCGGAAGAAGCTGGATGCGGCCAGTGAGCGAGGTGCTCACCAAGGGGTCATGATCGAGACTGTGCCATTCGTGTATACACCGCTCGCGGAGGTCATCGAGCGATCGGGAGCCAATAAGCGGAGTCTCGTGATCGTGTTGGATCATGTCACTGACCCCGGCAACCTTGGTGCGGTCATCCGTTCGGCGGAGGTCGCGGGTGCCGATGCAGTGGTGATTCCCAAGGACCGGTCCGCTGGAGTGGGGCCTGTTGCATTCAAGTCCTCGGCGGGTGCCGTTGTGCACATCCCCATCGTGCAGACCACCAACCTCGTTCGGGCGCTCAATGTGCTCAAAGAGGAGGGGTACTGGGTCGGCGGCGCAGCTGCGGATGCTGACAGCATGCTATGGGATGCGCCGATGGATGGTCGCATTGTGCTTGTGATGGGGGCGGAGGGGCCAGGCCTTTCACGCCTCGTCCGGGAGAACTGCGACTTCACGGTGGCACTACCGGTGGCAGGGCAGGTGGACTCCCTCAATGTCGCGCAGGCGACTTCGGTCTTGGCTTTCGAGTGGGTCCGTCGCGGCCGCACCGAGGGGTGAGGAACGTGCGCCTCCTGCTCGTTGATGGCTACAATATCCTGCGCGCTGGAGCGCTCTACGGGGACCTCGTAAGACGCGACCTCCAGGCTGCCCGTGCGCGGCTTGTGGATGATCTTGCGGCCGTGACTCAGGGTGAGTATGAAACCATCATCGTGTTCGACGGGGCGGGCAACCCACATTCCGACGGTGCCTCGCATCATGTTGCGGGAGTCACCGTGGTGTTCTCGCCATTCGGTGTCGAGGCCGATACGATCATCGAGCGTCGTGCGCAGCAGGCGCGGGAGCATGGCGTTCCAGTCGTGGTGGC
>DFBG01000032.1:0-1926 GCA_002367305.1 Actinobacteria bacterium UBA3086
CGGGTCACCATCACGGTGAGGCCGTCCAGGGGTGTTCCGTCTGCAGTGGAAAGCGCGCTCATATCGCGGCGTCAGGTCTTGATGAGGCCGTCGACATCGTCGGCAGCACGTACCTCGGCAAGCACCTTGTCTGCGCCCATCTCGAGCATGCGGGCCACCATTGCCTCACCCAGAGCGGCGGGCTCATCGACAGAACCGATGAGCTGATCGCGCAGGATAGTGGTGCCGTCGACGGCGCCCACGAAGGCGTCCAAAACGAGCTTACCGTCGACGATGCGGGCGTAGGCTCCGATGGGAACCTGACAGCCACCCTCGAGCTTGTTCATGACCACGCGCTCCGCAGTGATGCACGTGAGCGTATCCGGATCGGTGAGCTTGTCGCAGACGCCGACCATGAAGGGATCGTTCTCGCGAATCTCGATGCCAATGGCGCCTTGGCCGACGGCCGGGACCATCTGCTCGTTCTCAATGAAGTGGGTGATGCGATCGCCCCAGCCCATGCGCTTGATGCCGGCAGCAGCAAGGATGACCGCGTCGACCTCGCCGTTCTCCGCCTTGCCCATGCGAGTGTCCAGGTTGCCGCGGACGTCCACGATCTCGAGGTCGGGGCGCAGGGCGACGACTTGGCTGCGACGGCGCAGGCTGGACGTTCCCAGCCTGGCGCCCTGGGGCAGCGTCTCCAGGTTGTATCCGGCACCGCTCACTATCACGTCACGCGGATCGACACGCTGCGGGGTTGCGGCAATGATGCAGCCTTCGGGCAGGTCGGTGGGAACGTCCTTCATGGAGTGCACGCAAAGATCTACGCGCCCGGCCAGCAGCTCGACCTCGAGCTCCTTGGTGAAGAGCCCCTTGCCTCCGACCTTAGCGAGGGGGACATCCAGGATCTTGTCCCCGGTGGTCTTGATGATGGTCAGTTCGACCGGCAAACCGGTGAGCTCCGCCAGCAGTCCCTTGACGTAGTTGCTCTGCCACAGGGCAAGCTTGCTGCCCCGGGTACCGATCACTATCTTCTCTCGACTAGCAGCCAAGGGTTTCTCCTGTCTCTGTACCGCTCGCAGCCTCTGGCTCTCGCTTCTCGGTCCGCCCCAGGAGCGTGCGCAGGAAGCCCAGGTGGGGCATCTTGCCGTCGGGGTTCGAGTCCAAGCCGTAGAGGTGGCGCGCAGCTTCGATATACATGACTCCGTCGTCCTCTCCGACCGACTGCTTGAGCCGGTTGGTGGGACCGTGCAGCATCTTGTTCACAATGGCCGAGGTCATGGCCTCGACCGTCTTGATCTCCTTTTCGGTGAGACCGCCCAGGCGCTTGTACGCCTTGGCGAGTTCAGCCTGGCGGATCGCCTCGGCCTTGGCGCGAATCGCGGCGACCGTGGGAACGACCTCCATGGACTCCAGCCACGCCTCGAACGCGGACATCTCCTCGGCGATGATCGCCTCGGCCTTCTCCGCTTCTCGCATGCGTTCATCCAAGTTGGACGAAACCACGCCGCTGAGATCATCGATGTCGTACAGGAACACGTCGTTCACGTCGTTGACCTCAGGATCGATGTCGCGAGGAACGGCGATGTCGATAACGAAGAGCGGGTCGCCCCTACGTCCCCGCATTGCCGCAGCGACGCGGTCCTTGGTGACCACATAGTGCGTGGCGGCCGTCGATGAGATCACGATGTCCGCATCACGCATGCGCTCGTAGAGGTCGTCGTATCGGATGGCCTCGCCCTCGAAACGCTCCGCAAGTTCCTGCGCCCGCTCGTAGGTGCGGTTGGCCACAAGCACGCTGGCCACACCGTTGCACACGAGATGCTTGGCAGTAAGTTCGCTCATCTTGCCGGCACCCAGGATCAGGATCGTGCGGCCTTCCAGCGAATCGAATACCTTCCTAGCGAGCTCCACAGCAGCGTAGCTGATCGAGACCGCATTCTCGCC
>DFBG01000032.1:2063-3358 GCA_002367305.1 Actinobacteria bacterium UBA3086
GATCTGCGCCTCGCCAAGTACCATGGAATCCAGTGACGCCACCACCCGGAAGAGGTGTTTGACCACGGACTCGCCCTCAGAGATGTAGAGGTACCGCACGAGCTCGTGACGATCGAGGCCGTGGTAGTCAGCCATGAAGTCGATGATGGCTCCCGGACCGTCGTCCTCGGCGCAGGTGCAAGCGTAAATCTCGGTGCGGTTGCAGGTGGAGACGATGACCGCTTCGGACACGCATGGCGAGTCGAGCAGCGCGGATAGAGCGTCCTCCTGGCGATGTGCCGGGAACGTGAGCTTCTCCCGGATCTCGACCGGGGCTGTCTTATGACTCAAGCCGACCAGAGTCAGTCGCATCAGTTCGGTATCGCCTGCCTGTTCAGAACATAGGAGCGCCCTCGCCGGAGCGGTGCATTGTTGTTCAGGCAAGCAGGCCCGGCAAGGGCGGAATCAAAGCATGGTATACAACGCACTCCTGCGCTTCGCCTGAACGGTAGATATTCTATCATCCGCGCAGGTGACGGGCAACGCACGAGCCTGCTCTGCCATGTACCGATAGATGCCGCTGCAACGAACATGCCACCCATGCAATTCTCCTACGATCGCCCTCAGACGCCGCGCTCTCGTCGCGCCTTGCGAATGTCGCTATCGAACACCGTGTAGAAGAGCTCCGGGACGAGACCCTTGAGCCGATAATAGAAGGAGCTTGAGAGGTCAGGGATGATCATGTATCGACCCCGTTCGATTCCTCTAAGGATAGCGGCGGCAACCTTCTCGGGCGGGATTGCCTTGATCGAGCCGGCAATGCGCTCTGTCTCCGGGGGACGCAACGATTTCTCCACCGCTAGGCCGGGAGTGTCCACATCAGGCGGACACACCACGTGCACACTCACGCCATAAGGACGTAACTCCTGTCGCAGCGTCTCGGAGAAGCCGATCACCGCATACTTGGCGGTGGAGTACGCCGTGTAGCCGAACACGCCGATGTAGCCGGCCACAGACGCGACGTTCACGATGCTTCCGTTACCCCGCTCCATCATGCCCGGAGCAACCAATTTGGCGGTGTTGATGACGCCCATGACGTTAACGTCCAGGTGATCACGAAAGACCTGAGGCTCCATGTCCTGGAAGTAGCCGGGCACGAAGATGCCGGCAGAGTTGATGATGATGTCGGGAATGGAGCCTGAGTCCAGCGATGCCATTGCCTCGCTGATTCCCTCGAAGTCGCTCACATCCGCACTGGCCGACGTGATCCGCTGATCCGGCGACCGCCGCGCAGCGGAGACTTGCTCCACTGCCTG
>DFBG01000013.1:0-2116 GCA_002367305.1 Actinobacteria bacterium UBA3086
ACTCAATCGGCTCGACGGAGGAAGATCTGCGGTGCACGCCTCCTCGACGCAGATCTCGTTCAACGGCATCCCCGCCATGCTCACGCTCATGTTCGACATGTCCGATCGCGAGCAGACGTTGCAGGAGCTGCAGGACAGTGAGGAGCGCTACCGCTGTCTCATAGAGTCGCTTCCCGACGGAATTGTGATCATCGTGGGAACGGAGGTCGGCTTCGTGAACAAGGCCGCCAGCGAGCTCTTTGGCGCAAGCGAACCGGAGGAACTCGTGGGCAGGTCCATCTACGATCTGGTGGATTCCGACTCGCGCGAGATTCTCAAAAAACGCCAGCGACAGATATACAAGACAGGCGGGGCGCTTCCTGAGGTCTCGGTGAGGATGATCGGATTGGATGGCACGTCGTTCAAGGCATGTCTCCACTCCACACTGGTGGCCTGGCATGGAGAGCCGGCCGTGCAGACACACCTCAGAGTCGACGATCCTCCCGTCCGGTAGCCCGTTCATCTACTGTAAGAAACCACTCGTCGGGTACTCGTCGCCGGATACTCGTGTAGATTCTGTGAACTTGCTCACAATACACTCAGGAAGTGCCGATACACAGACCATGTTCGCCATTCCGACACCCTTAGGTCACACCCCCCGGGACCGCATCGGTGATGATGCCCTCCACGGACTCGTGCGCTATGCCGTTGACTCCGCCTACGACAGCGTGGTCATCCATCGCGTCGATGGCACTCTCATGTACTACAACGATGCCGCCGACGAGATGTTCGGCCTATCTGCGGACAAGACGCTCAAGATGCCCGCATGGGGGTGCCTCTCGGCATCTCTCGAGGAGCGCGAGCGTCGCATCGCCAAGATCCTCAAGGACGGACACGCCAGATTCACCTCGCAGGGTCACCGCTCCGACGGGGCGGAAGTGTTCGCGGAGACCAACTCGCAGGTGATCGACACCGCCGAGGGCGAGATGATCGTCTCCATCTCTCGCGACATCACCGAGCGCACCAAGGCCGAGGCCCTGCTGCGCGACATGGCATTCCACGATCCGCTCACCGGTCTTGCGAACCGTGCCCTCCTCGACGAGTGTCTCAAGAGCGCGCTGTCGTCAGCGGAGCGCCACAACGATCTCGTCGGGGTTCTGTACATCGACCTGGATGACTTCAAGCCGGTCAACGACACGTTCGGCCATGAGGCTGGCGATCGGGCGCTCACAATCGTGGCTGACCGCATGCGTAACGCCGTGCGCACCGAGGACACCGTGGCCCGCGTCGGCGGCGATGAGTTCGTGATCGTTCTGGCCAGGCTCTCGCACGAGAACGACCTGCTGCATGCAGCCGAGAAGATCGGGGATCTGATCTTGTCGCCGCTGGAGATCGACGAACTGGTCACTCAGCCGCGCATCTCCGCGAGCATTGGGTACGCCCTGTACGATCCGGAGACCGACGACGCCCACTCCCTGCTGATCCGCGCCGATCTGGCCATGTATCGAGGCCGTCGCGCAGGCGTCGCGATCACCGGTGGCACCGTCCTTGGGTAGTTACAGGGTGTAAGGCACGCCGCTCCGCCCGTTCAACACACACAGGGAGGGCTCGCCATGTGGCACCAAAAGGTCATCGATCTCTGCGAAGAATACCCACACCCCGCTTGGGGTCCCGGTCACGCGCGACGAACGCTCGCCTTGGCACATGAACTCGCGAAAGCCGAGGGACTCGACGTGGACGCCGACGTGCTGCACGCTGCCGCATTCCTGCACGATCTGGGCGCGCTCGACCCGTACTCGGTCGACGGCACAGACCATGCGGAGACCTCCACAGACCTCGCCACCACGTTCCTCACCGAGATGGACTTCGACAACGACAAGATTCCCGCCGTGGTCGAAGTGATCCGCGGCCACATGTTCTACGCGAATCCCGGCGAGTCCAACGAGGCCCGCCTGTTCCACGACGCCGATGTGCTCGAGTTCTTGGGCGCCATTGGCTGTGCCCGCGTGATATCCATTGTGGGGCTGGACGACTGGACGCCCGATCTCACCGCCGCGATCGCCCTGCTTAGGCGTTTCGCAGGCGAGCTACCCGGACGTCTCAGCACCGGCACCGCCATGGACATGGCCAAGGAGCG
>DFBG01000013.1:2148-2390 GCA_002367305.1 Actinobacteria bacterium UBA3086
CTCTCCTCGGCTATACTCAGGTTGCATCTGCGAGATTCGAGACGCATCACGAGGGGACTTGAGATGGTCGAAGCGAACGAGAACAAGGATCCGCAATCAAAGGATTCATCCAACCGATCGATCAGCACGCTGGCAACGGTGCTGCTCCTTGTGATCGTGATCATCGTGATCCTGCTGCTCTGGCGCAGCTGTGACAACGGAACCGAGACCGGCGACGAGACCGGCGGCGGCGGCGTGGTCGA
>DFBG01000013.1:2445-3786 GCA_002367305.1 Actinobacteria bacterium UBA3086
GATGCGGTGCTCGCGCGTCACAATCTCTCGGCCGATGGCGTCATCGCATTCGAAGACGGGACCACGTTCGTGATCCCGGCAGGCGATCTCGACTCCTGGGAACTCGTGGACGAGCTGAAGCAGGACTCCGACCTGGAGGATGCGGGCTTCCTGTACGTGGAGGAGTGACCTAGCCGCTGATCCGCGGGTACGCGCCGAGCACTTTCACTGTGCGCAGCTTCAGCCGCAGGCAGTCGAGCGCCATGCGCACGTGCTCGTCCTCCACGTGCCCCGCGAGATCCACGAAGAACATGTAGTCGCCCAACGCCTTCTTGGTGGGGCGCGACTGGATCTTGGTGAGGTTCACGCCCGCGAATGCGAACTCCGAGAGGATCATGTTCAGGGTGCCGGGTCGGTCCGCCTTCATGAACAGCGCAAGCGACGACTTGTCGTGCCCGGTGCGCGGGCAGAGCCCTCGCCCGACGACGACGAATCGGGTCTGGTTGCCCGCATAGTCCTCGATCGCCTCGGCAAGCACATCCGCGTTGTACGTCTTGGCGGCGAACTGGCTCCCTATCGCCGCAACACCCGGGGTCTCTATCGCGCGCTTCATGGCATCCGCCGTGGAGTTGGCGGCGTGCACCGGCTTGCCCAGCAGGTTCTCCACAAGCCACCTGCGGCTCTGCGCAGCGGCCTGTGGGTGACTCACAACCTCCGTGATCTCATGGATCTTGACGCCGGGGGCGACGCACAGCGAATGGTGGATGTCGCGCACGATCTCCGACTGGATCTCCAGATCCGTCTCAAATGCGAGGGAGTCGAGTGTCGCGTTGACCGAACCCTCGACCGAGTTCTCAATGGGCACGATGCCCAGATCGGCCTTGCCGCGCTCCACCGCGTTGAAGACCTCGCCTATCGTGACGTATGGGACAGCTTCCGCGTCGACCTCGAGCGAGAGCAGCGCTTCGTGCGTGTGTGTGCCTTCTGGGCCGAGAAATGCGTAGCGGGTCATCGGGTCTCCTCGGATGTGGGCCTGGTCGAGGCTCTGGACATGCGGTACTCGGGTGCGCGGACACGATTCTTGCCCGTGTTCTTGGCCTGGTACAGGGCGTCGTCGGCCTCCCTCAGGAGGGACTCCCGATCATTGCTGTGACCGGGATACGAAGCAAGACCGAGGCTGATGGTGAGGGTCACGCCCGGGTTTCCGTCGGCATCGGCGAACGAGTGATTGGCCACGGATTCGCGGATCTTCTCGGCCACGACGAAGGCGCCTGATGCGTCGGTCTCCGGCAGGATCACGGAGAACTCCTCGCCGCCGTAGCGCGCAACGAGATCGACCTCACGAACCGCGCCGCTGATGAG
>DFBG01000013.1:3844-6064 GCA_002367305.1 Actinobacteria bacterium UBA3086
TTGAAGAACTTGAAGTCGTCGGCGTCGATCATGAGCATCGAGAGGTCCTTGCGGTAGCGACGTGCCCGCTCGAACTCCTCCTCCAGCCGAGTCTGCAGATAGCGGTAGTTGTAGAGGCCGGTGAGCTCATCGGTTATCGACAGACGCTTGGTGAGCTTGTAGAGCTGCGAGTTCTCGACCGCCACCACGAGCTCGCTCGCAACCGCCTGCAACACGAGCCGATCCTCGTCGGCAAAGTTCTCGACGAATTCGGGATCCGAACAGAAGACGACCATGAGGTTGTGGTGGTCCATGAGCGTGATACAGGAAAAATGACCGCTCGAACCCTGTCGCAGCAGACCCGTCGCGGCGTCAACGTGGACGTCAGGAGAGTAGGTGGTGGTGCCGGCGAGTCCGGCACTGGCGCTAAAGAGCGTTTCGGACTTCTGCTTGTCGATCACCATGAGACAGACAGAGGGCACGTTGAGCACCTTCTGCAGAATGGCGAGCATGAGCGGACCCACGCGATCGAAATCCAGGTCCGAGTGGATGACCTCCGTGATCTCCGTGATCGCCTGGAGTTCCGCCAACCGGTGCTGAAGTCTCGTGGTGACCTCGACCTTGTCGGCCTGTGCCGCCTCCATGCTGGCCTGTTGCTCGCGCTGACGCTCAAATATCACCGAGAAGCCCACGGGAAGGACCAAGAGGCCCAGACTGTTGAAGGCGAGCACGACGAACGAAACCCAATCCTCGGGTACCTCCGCCGCGATATGACCACCGAGGTACCCGATCACACACAGCCCGCCAATGGCGAACGCGACGTCACGCCGAGACCCGATCGCATGAACGAGTGCGAGACCCAGGAAAATTGCGAAGATGGGATCGTGGAGTCGTGAAAGAGAGAACGAGAGCAGGCTCAGTGTGATGACGTCGAACGGCAGAGCGATGAGCAGCGCGCGACGAGACTCCATGATGTCGATCACGACGAAAACGGTCTGCGCAATACCCACGCTCACGAGCATCACGGCACTCACCATGAGAGCGATACGCTGGTGGCTCGTCATAATGAGCGAGTCAGTGAACAGGGCCAGTAGGGCCGCAAGGAACAACGCTGCTCGCATGCACAGCGCCAGAACCTCGCGCTGGCTGAGGCCGAACCTGAGACGTTCCGGTATCACCCTGATCCCCCGAATCCACCACGTACGGACTGAAACATGGCCGCGTGTGGCACTATTACTTCATCCGAAGAGTATAACCACCCGCACGCGAACGTGCTGACTACCGATGAGGATACTGTGGACGCCAAAAAACTCAACGCTCTGATGCAGGCCGTAGCCGCCGGTACTATGGCCCCGGATGATGCCGCCTCACAACTAAAGGACCTTCCTTTCGCGGACTTGGGCCACGCCAAAGTCGACCACCATCGCGAGATGCGGTGCGGCTTCCCCGAGGTCATCTTCTGCCAAGGCAAAACGCCCGCGCAGGTCCGTTCGATCTCCCGCGAGATCCTGGACCACGGGCAGGTTCTGCTGGGCACGCGTGCGAGCGCCGCCCACTACCAGGCCGTAGCGCAGATAGAGCCCGACACCCGCTACTTTGAGGACGCGCGAATTCTACTCGTGGACAAGCGACCGGCGCCGCCTCGCATAGGCCACATCACGGTCGTGACCGGAGGGACCGCTGACATCCCCGTAGCCGAGGAAGCGGCCATCACCGCCGAAGCCATGGGCAACGACGTGAGCCGCCTGTTCGATGTGGGCGTCGCCGGCCTTCATCGGCTGCTCGCACATACCGACGAACTGCGTCGCGCACGCGTCATCATCGCCGTCGCCGGCATGGAGGGCGCACTGCCCTCGCTCGTGGCCGGACTCGTGAGCGTTCCCGTAGTCGCCGTACCCACGTCCGTGGGGTACGGAGCCAACTTTGGCGGCGTCTCGGCGCTGCTCACCATGCTCAACTCATGCGCCTCCGGCATAGGCGTGGTCAATATCGATAACGGGTTCGGCGCGGCAGCCATGGCGAGCCGCATCAACCAGGCCCCCGGCCCCGAATCCACCGACACAGTCCAGGAGACCGAATGATCGCGCATCTCGACTGTTCCAGCGGAATATCCGGAGACAAGTTCCTTTCAGCTCTCATTGACGCAGGCTTCCCGCTCGAGGATCTGCACCGGGCCATCGCAGCCGCGGGCGTGGACCCGTCGCGGGTGGAAGTGCAGGACGTGGTCCGCGGCGGCATCAC
>DFBG01000013.1:6135-7077 GCA_002367305.1 Actinobacteria bacterium UBA3086
CCTGCTTGCCGAGGCGGAGTCCCACGTGCACGGCGTCGCTATAGACGAGGTGCACTTCCACGAGATTGGAGCGGCCGACACGATCGTGGACATTGTGGGCACGGCACAGGGCCTCGCATCACTGGGGATCGAGCAGCTTTCGTGCTCGCCCGTGGCTGTGGGCTCCGGAACCGTCAAGACCGCTCACGGCACCCTGCCCATCCCCGCTCCCGCCACCGCCCAGCTGCTGCGCGGCATCCCCATCACTGCCGGCGAGGATGAGAGCGAGCTCACCACGCCCACCGGCGCCTGCCTCGTACGGGCGTTCGCCACCTCGTTCGGCTCGCTGTCCTCCATGACGCTCGACACTATCGGGCGCGGCGCGGGAACGCGGGAGACGAGCATGCCCAACGTCGCCACGCTGTTGCTGGGCGACAACGCTCCCACCGAACAGGGCACCGGCGAGGTCGTGGCGGTGCTGGAGAGCAACATCGACCACCTCACCCCCGAACAGCTCGCCTACTGCTCGCAGGAGCTCCTGCGCCAAGGCGCACTGGATGTCTGGCAGACGCCGATCGTGATGAAGAAGGGTCGCAGCGCCGTGGCTCTGTCGGTCATGACCGAGCCGGCGGATGCCTCGCGCATGGCAAGCGTCATGCTCCGCGAGACCGGGACTCTGGGTGTCCGCATGGGCGAAACGCGACGCATCATCGCACCGCGTCAGAGCATTCGCCTGGAGACTTCACTGGGAGAAGCCCGCTTCAAGGTCTCCGAGACCGGCGGAGTGCGCCGCCTGCGCCCCGAGCATGACGATTGCGCGATCCTGGCGAGCCGACACAACCTGCCCATAGATGTGGTGGCGGCAACGCTGTCGCGTGAGGCCGCAGAGTCCGGACGCTAGGCGCTCGCCTGCCTCACGCCGCGCCCCTGCCGCACCGAGCTCACTCCGAGACGAACCAGCGC
>DFBG01000013.1:7117-8214 GCA_002367305.1 Actinobacteria bacterium UBA3086
ATGCGATCGCGCAGATCCGCGAGCATGTCCGACGAGACTTTCTGGTCCACGATTCCCTCCGCGCCTGGTCACTGGGGCATACGCATATCCATGGTCGCACACGTCGTTCCCGACGAGGATCACAGTTGTTCTGTGACGGATGACCTAAATACCCGCGTACCAAACACCGAAGCACTAGAGAGAAGGGAAACGCGCAGCTCATTGAGGCTGCCCGAGGGAAGGAGACCGCTGATGTCTAGGAAGAGGAGCAGGTCACGGCCGATCAGGGCCATGCTGGCGGGGGTACTTCTCGTCACGATGAGTTTCACCGCACCAGCGAGCACGTTGGCTGGCGGAACGTACTACGAAGCACCCCAGACGCCGTTCAACATGACGGTCGTGGGGCATGATGGCGGCATTATTTCATCCATAGAAAATATCGGCGGCGTAACCTATGCGCTGACCGGCCAGGGTCTCAACGTCTACGACGCAACCAACCCGGGCGATCTGGCACTGCTCGGCTCAACGGCTGTTCCCAAGGCTGGCGGCACGCTCTTCGCCGACACCGCCTCTGACCGCATGTTCGTGGTCAACAGCAACAGCTTCACGGCAGTCGACATCTCAGTCGAGGCGTCCCCAACCCTGCTGGGCTCGTGGGACATGCCTTCGACCTCCTACGAGATCGTCGGCTTCTACGTGGTCGGCGACTACGCATACACCGGATACAAGAGCGGCGACAGCTACGGCATGAAGATCTTCAACGTGGCCGACGCAACCCATCCGGACTACGTCGCATATGTGAGCGGGTCGCGCGTGAAGCTGACGGACCTCGAGCCTGAGGTCGTGGGCGATCTCGTGTACGCGCAGACGGAGAACGGCTTCATCGTCATCGACAACTCGACGGCACTGAGCCCGACCGTGATCGCAGACCCGACATGCGTCGGCACGGTCACCGGACTCGAAGTCGATGGCGTGAACATCTACGTGTCTTACGCGCTTGACTCCGGCCTGCTCTCCCCCGGTGGCTGCGAGTTCTACACGACAGCGAACCCCGAGTTGATGCTGACGCGCGAGGTGGCCCCCGAGGCCATCATCGACATCGCCGCATCCGGTGGCGA
>DFBG01000134.1:0-8826 GCA_002367305.1 Actinobacteria bacterium UBA3086
TGAACTGGGTGTACAACAAGACGAAGCTTGGGCGAGCTATGCGTGCCTGTGCGATAGACCGTGACGCTGCCCGACTCGTGGGTATCGACACGCGCATGGTGGTGACCGTGTCGTTTGCTTTGGCCGCCGCACTGGGCGGTCTTGCCGGTTTGAGCGTGGCTCCTTTGACTCAGACCGCGTTCGACGTGGGCGCTCGAGTGGGCGTCAAGGGATTCGCTGCGGCGATTCTGGGCGGCCTGGGTAATCCCATCGCGGCTGTGGCGGGTGGGCTCATGCTCGGTCTCATCGAGAGCATGTCGATTGCGTACTTGTCCTCTACGTACAAGGACGCGGTCTCACTGGGCGTGCTTCTGCTGGTGCTCTTCGTCAGGCCACAGGGCCTCTTCACCCGATCACGTAAAGAGAAGGTGTGATGATGAGGGCCAAGCTGCTCAGATTCACACCCATGGCGTTGATCACTCTGGCGATCGCTGCTGGTCCTCTGTTCATAGACGATCGTTATCTGCTGAAGGTGCTTACTTTCGTTGCGATCAATGTGGTGATCGTGACCGGAATGGCGCTCCTGTTCGGCTATGCTGGCCAGATTTCCATGGGCCATGCGGCCTTTTACGGCATTGGTGCATATGCCTCCGGATACGCGACGACCACTCTGGGACTTCCCTGGATAGTCGGACTATTTGCTGCGATCGTCTTCTCCGCTGTGGGCGGCGTGCTGCTTGCACTGCCCAGTCTTCGTCTCAAAGGGCATTATCTCGCGATGGCGACTTTGGGTTTCGGGGAGCTCATGAAGATCGCGTTCATCGAGGCCCAACCGATCACTGGCGGCCCCGACGGACTGGGCGGCATTCCGTATCCTCGTATCGGATCGTTTGAAATGGCTGCGCCCGTTGGCACCTATCTGTTGGCATGGGGAATCGCCGGTCTCGTATTGTTGCTTGTTCGGAACGTGGTGACCCAGAGGCCCGGACGGGCGATGCGCGCACTACATGGGTCCGAGCTGGGTGCCATGGCCTGTGGGATCGATATCGTCGGTCTCAAGGTTCGTGTGTTCACGGTCTCGGCGGTGCTCGCAGGCATTGCAGGTTCCTTATACGCGCATCTTGTGGGCTTCGTGTCTCCGTCAACGTTCTCGCTACATCTGTCGGTAATCCTGATCGCCATGGCGGTCGTGGGAGGTTCGGGTTCGCTTGCTGGACCCGCGATCGCTGCGACTCTGCTCACGCTCGTTCCTTTCGCCGACGCGATCATTCCCGGACTCTCGCGTGACGCACTCGCGCTCATCCAGGATTGGGAGGCGGATGTCTACGGCCTCATCATCATTCTGGTCATGCTCTTCGCACCTGGTGGTGTGTCGGGCTTCATGCGCCGAAGACGAGCCGTGGCGCGTGATGCATCATGAGTTTGCTCGAGGTGCGGGATGTCACACGCCGGTTCGGCGGCCTTACCGCAGTCGATAACGTCTCCTTTGATGTGCACGAAGGCTCCATAAAGGCGATCATCGGACCCAATGGTGCCGGCAAATCGACACTATTCAACGTGCTCACCGGATTCGATCAACCCTGCGAGGGGACAGTCAGCTTCAAAGGGAGCGAACTCACGGGAGAGCGACCTCACAAGGTTGTCTTGCGTGGTGTTGCTCGAACGTTCCAGAACACACAGCTGTTCGAGGAGATGACCGCGCTGGAGAACGTGCTCGTAGGGCGCCATGCGCGTACCAAGACGGGCTTCCTCGCAGCCGCGTTGAGACTGCCGGGCACGCGAAGTGAAGAGCGTTTGGCTCGACAGGAAGCCGAGCGGCTCCTACGTCTGGTCGGATTGGAAGAGTGGTCCGAATCGCCTGCAGCGGATATGCCACATGGTCTGCGTCGGCTTCTGGAGATCGCCAGAGCACTCGCGACAGGCCCAACGCTCATGCTCCTGGATGAGCCGGCCGCCGGCCTCAACAACTCTGAGACTTCTCGACTGGCAGATGCTTTGTACCGAATCCGGGATGCGGGGGTCACGCTCGTGGTCGTTGAGCACGATATGGGTCTCGTCATGGAGATCAGCGATGAGATCGTGGTCCTGGATCGGGGTTCCAAGATCGCCGAAGGACCGCCTCGGTTGATCCAGAAGGATCCTGAGGTTCTTCGGGCCTACCTGGGACAGGAGGCCGACGATGAGTGAACGTGGCGCATCTCTGCAGGTCAAAGGTCTCGAGTCAGGCTACGGTCGAGTCGGGGTTCTGCGTGGGATCGACATCGAGGTTCACGCAGGTGAACTCGTCACGGTGATAGGTGCTAACGGCGCAGGAAAATCGACCTTGCTCAAGACCATAGTTGGTTTCGTGTCGGCCACTGCAGGCTCAGTGTTCGTGGATGAGATCGATCTCACCAGAACATCGCCGGAGCGTGCGGTGGGGTTCGGGGTCTCGCTCGTGCCTGAGGGGCGCATGTTGTTCGGTCCCATGACGGTGCGTGAGAACCTAGAGTTGGGAGCATATTCCAACGCGGGGAGGGGGGACACGTCGATCACTCATGATCTCGAGCGTGTGTATGACTTGTTCCCCGTTTTGAGAGAACGCGAAGGGCAGAGCGCTGAGACTCTTTCCGGTGGCGAGCAGCAGATGTTGGCCGTTGCGCGTGCCCTGATGTCGAGGCCTCGAGTTCTTCTTCTGGATGAACCTTCGCTCGGATTGGCGCCTAAGGTGATCGACGAGATCTTTGATGCACTCGACGGTCTACGATCCCAGGGCCTATCGATCCTGCTCGTCGAACAGGATGCGAAGCTTGCTCTCAAGCACGCTGACCGCGGGTACGTGATGCGCACCGGCGATGTCGTGCTCTCTGGAGCTGCTGAAGAGCTGCTCGCAGATGATGATGTACGTCTGATCTACTTGGGAAAATGGCACGGAAAGGACGATGAGCGATGATCTGGAATCGCGAATACGAGACCATGGACCGCGAAGCGCTGCGGGAACTCCAGTTGCGCCGGCTCCAGTCCACTGTCTCCTGGGTCTATGAGCGGGTCCCGTACTATCGCGAGGAACTCGATCGCCGAGGAGTGAAGCCGCGCGACATCAAGTCTCTCGAGGATGTGCGCAAGTTGCCCTTCACGGACAAGCGGGCGCTTCGTGATACGTATCCGTTCGGCATGTTCGCTGTGGACTTGGATGACGTCGTAAGGATCCATTCGTCGTCCGGAACGACGGGCAAGCCGATCGTCGTGGGTTACACACGTGGTGACCTGAACACCTGGACCGAACTGACGGCTCGTGTGGCCGCTGAGGCCGGAGTCACACATACGGATCGTGCACAGATGGCCTTCGGATACGGCATGTTCACTGGTGGTTTCGGCATGCACTATGGCTTGGAGCGCATTGGGGCGACCGTCATCCCAGCGAGTGCGGGCAACACAGAGCGTCATCTCATGATGATGCAGGACTTCCAGACCACGGTGCTCGTATCCACTCCCTCGTATGCGCTCTACATGGCCGAGGTGGGGGAGAAGGCCGGTGTGGACTTCTCTGCTCTGCCGTTGCGCGTGGGTCTCTTCGGTGGTGAACCGTGTTCTGGCGCGATTCGCCAGGAGATCGAGTCGCGCCTGCATATCCGGGCCACTGACAACTATGGTCTCTCCGAGGTCATGGGCCCCGGAGTGAGCGGGGAGTGCGAAGCCGACGCCGGACTTCATATCGCAGAGGATCATTTTCTCGTCGAGATCGTTGATCCTGTCACCGATGAGCCCGTCGCCCCCGGTGAAGAGGGCGAGCTCATTATCACGCCACTCACGAAAGAGGCATTTCCAGTGTTGCGCTACCGAACACATGACCTCACGCGTCTTCATACAGAGAAGTGCTCGTGCGGTCGTACTCTGGCCCGGATGGAGAAGGTGCGTAAGCGCACAGACGACATGCTCATCATTCGTGGGGTGAATGTGTTCCCCAGCCAGGTCGAGGATGTGCTCTTCAAGATTGAGGGGATTCGCCCGCATTACCTGATCGTCCTCGATCGTAAGCAGGGCCTTGACGACTTCGAAGTGCAGATCGAGATCGCCGAGGAGGTCTTTTCGGATATCATGGCTGATATGGTGGCGTTCACTAAGCACGTCTCCGAGAAGCTCCACGCGGTGCTCGGGCTGCATGCTCGCGTCAAGTTGGTGGAGCCGGGTACGGTGGAGCGCACTGCGGGTAAAGCGAAACGCGTACTGGATCGCAGGGGTGAGGACGGCTGCTGAGGCCTGCCGTTCGAGTTCTGGATGAGTCGCGGAGGTCGTATGGATACATTGCCCCTCTGGGCATACATTGCGGGTGGAGTCGTTCTCGTCGCGCTTCTGGGCGTGGGCGGCTTCTTTCTGGGCAAAGCGCTCTGGAAGGCTTTCGTGCGTAGATACCTCATGCGTCTCATCGGCGGGAGAGAGGGTCTTCTTGCGGGCAAGAGAACACTCGAGCGTGTGCTCAGCGATGTGAGCGCCGCTGATGTGGATGGTCTGGTCAGGTTTGCGTCTGACCCTAACGATGAGGATCGTAAGGCGTTGGCCGATCTGTCGACCAACATGCAGTCGTTGGCCGACGAGATGGCCTTGATGCCTTTGCCCAAGAGACTCTGGCCGGCAGGAGAAGCACTCTCGGACGTCGGGACGCTGATGTTCCAACAGACCCGAGCCGTTGCGGTGGCCCAAGATGGGGAAGCGGCCCTGAGCGCACTCCTCGCTCTGGATGTCGAAGCCGTGCAGAATGCGGCTGATCTTGCCGATGAGAGATTGCGTATCATGGGCGAGAGGTATGATATGGAAGAAGCTGCAGTTTACGGCGGAGGACTCTATATATGAGCGAGATACTCAAGCGTGTTCGACAAGTCGTCGCTGTAATCGTGCTTGTAGTTGTGGTGGTCGCCGTGATGAACATCGTGGGCGATTACAGAAGTGCGGGAGATGCGTCTGATGCAGAGACGGCCGTGGAGGCCGAGGATGTCGTGGACGACTCAGTTGAATCGTCGGAGACCGCGCAGCCGGAGGATCCGGCAAGCGAGAGCCTGGGTACCGTCACCGTGATCATCGACGGACTCAATTTCCGTGAGGAGCCCAGTGCGTCCGGCCAGCTCATCCGCGGCTTGAGCGAAGATGATGTTCTCGAGTATCTTGGCGGCGAGCAGGGCTGGTATCACGTTCGGGCAGATGATGGCGTCGAGGGTTATGTGTCCGCGAGCGAGCAGTTCACCAGTCTGGAGACACCGTAAGATGGCTCGTCGTATAGGCGCCGCACGCGAATACTATCGGCTCAGAGTGAGCCGGCTCGACTTGTCCAACGATGTGGACCTCGAGTGGCGCGACGACATTCTGTACCGACGGCCGCCTCGTTCGGCGGTCTTGGAATCCGAGTCATGGCGCGTCGAGGCGGTCAATCTCGACGACGATGAGGATGTGGTCGTCCTCATGAGCTTCGATACCGAACCCGAGGCGTACGAGCATCTGTCGACGGTGGCCGAGGAACTGGACTCATGGACGGTGTCCATGTTCGATGATCGTTACATCGAACCTGCGAGACGCGCGCAACTAGAGGATGCGGATCAGGACTGATTCGTGCCGTGCCTGGGTTAGCATCCGGGTTCCGTAGGTACTCACCAGTGGGGAGAAGAACCGTCCAGTCCTCTAGACCTCGAGTTAACATAAGATACATTATCCGATATATAGGTGTGTACGAGGAGGAGTCAAGGGAGCACCACTCTCGGTTGTTCTCCTACACGCATGTGCTGGAAATGCAGCAGCCCCGGACCCGCGTGATCGCGGGCCCGGGGCCGGCACTCGGCGACCTGCGGGGGCTCCAGTCCCTCAGGTCAGGTGAATCAGTTGGTTCAGCTTGCCTCGGATGCCTCAGCGGCGCTCTTGCCGACGAAGTCCGGTGAGTCGACTGCAATACCCTTCGACTCACGCGGCAGTATCAAGTTGAGCACGATACCCAGCAGCGTGGCGGCAGCCATGCCAGGCAACACATAGTCGCCAATGGGAATCTGAGTACCGGTGGTCTCCATGCCGATGCCTACAACGAGTACGACGCTCGACAGGATCAGGTTGCGGCTGTGGCTGTAGTCGATTCCAGATTCAACCAAAAGGCGCAGGCCGGATGAGGCGATCAGACCGAACAGCAGCAGCGAGATTCCGCCCATGACCGGCACGGGAATCGTAAAGATGATGGCGCCGAGCTTAGGAACGAATCCACCTACGACGAACGCCAGTGCGCCTGCAAGCAGGAACACGCGCGTTGCGTAGACCTTGGTGACGGCCATGACGCCGATATTCTCGGCATACGTCGTGGAAGGCGTACCACCGACCATGGCGGACAGTGCAGTGGCGAGTCCGTCTGCGGCCAGGGACTCAGGCAGCATGGGCGTGAAGTCTTTGCCCACGATCTCGTTCACGACCAACAGATGGCCGATGTGCTCGATGATCACGACGAGTGCCACGGGAGCGATGATGAGGATGGCACCCATGTCGAACTCTGGGTACGTGAGCGTCGGTAGACCGATCCAAGCTGCCTCAGTGACGGGCGAAAAGTCGATCATGCCCATGGGGATGGCGATGATGTAGCCCGCCACGATTCCGAGAAGAATCGGAATGGTTGCGACGAAACCCTTGAAGTAGCTCGAGAACACCACAGCCGCGGCGAGCGTGGCCATTGCCAGGAGCAGGTTCTTCATCGCGAACTCACTGCCAGCACCCTTGGTGGCCATACCGATCGCCACGCCGGCGAGGCCGAGTCCGATGACGATGACTACTGCGCCGACAAGTGCGGGCGGTAGAACCTTGTTGAGCCAGTCAGTTCCGAATGCTTTGATCAGAAGAGCCACAACAACGTACACGAGACCAGCAATTACCAGGCCTCCGAGCGCTGCGGGCGCACCCTGTGTCGCAGAGACTGCGATGATCGGCGCGATGAACGCGAAGGATGACCCCAGGTAGCTCGGAATCTTTCCCTTGGTCATGAAGTAGTACAGGATGGTGCCTGCACCGGATGTCATGATAGCCACGGAGGGATCGAGTCCCGTCAGCAGCGGCACGAGGACCGTTGCGCCGAACATGGCCATGAGGTGCTGTGCTGCAAGCGGGAGCGCCTGCAAGAACGGTACCTTCTCGTCTGTCTGTATCTCACGAGTGGAAGCCAACTCTACTATCACCTGCCTTTCGAATATGGGACACCACAATGGGTGTCAGTGGTCGCTTCTTAGCTGAACATGGTGGCGAACACGCCAGCCGCATCAAGGAACGCCACGATGAACGCTGCGGCGATCACGTACATGAGCGGGTGAATCTCCTTGGCCTTGCCAGTGAAGACCTTGATCAGCGTGTAGCTGATGAAGCCGAAGCCGATTCCGTAGCTGATGTTGTAGGTCAGCGGGATACCGACGATGGTGATGAACGCCGGGAAGGCGTCAGCGATATCGTCCCAAGAGATATCCTTGATACCCTTCATCATGAAGAAGCCCACGATGACCAGCGCGCCTGCAGTGATCGGGTAGATCGTGCCGCGGTCCTCGAACATGAGGCCACCGCCGACCATGGCGATCACGGGAGCGAAGAATGCGGAGAGTGCGAAGAAGATGCCGGTTACGATCGGGGTCAGCCCAGTGCGGCCACCCTCGGCAACGCCTGCAGCGGACTCGATGTAGGTCGTGATGGAGCTGGCGCCGAAGAGGCCACCAGTCACGGCGGCAGCAGAGTCGACGGCAAGGATCTTCTTGGCACCGGGAACAGTACCGTCCTCATTGATGAAGCCTGCCTGCTCGCCGACCGCAACCACGGTGCCCATGGTGTCGAAGAAGTCGGTGAGCATGATGGCGAACACTGCCACGAGAAGCGTGGGTGTGAATATCTGCGCGAGGGCCATGCCGCCCTCAACTTCCTGGAACGGTGCGAAGAATGTGGAGAAGTCCAGAGTGCCCAGCACCGCAGTAGGCAGCTCAACGACACCCAGTACGAGGGCAGCAACAGTGGCAACGAGCATACCCAGCAGGATGTCACCCTTGATCTTGAATGCCATGAAGATGAGGATCGCGAACAGCCCGATCAGTGAAACCCAGACGTAGGGCTCGGAGAAGTCACCGAGCTTGACCAGGGTGATTGGGTCCGGCCCGATGATGCCGCTCTCGTTGAGCCCGATCGTGGTGATGAAGAGACCGATTCCCACGCCTATCGCGCGCTTGAGGCTCATGGGAATAGCATTCATCACCGCTTCGCGGAAACCGGTGAGAACAAGCACCAGAATGATGAGACCTTCAACGAAGATCACGGACATGCCAACCTGCCACGGCACGTTCGCCTGCTGGAAACCGATGACCGAGAAGGTCACCACAGCGTTCAGGCCCATGCCTGACGCGAGCGCGAGCGGGCGGTTGCTGATGAGGCCCATTGCGATACAGAGAAGAGCGGCTCCCAGAGCGGTCGCGGTTGCGGCGCCCTCGAAGGGAACCCCTGCAGCCGACAGGATGCCGGGGTTCACGAAGATGATGTACGCCATCGTCATGAAGGTGGTCAGACCAGCGATGAATTCCGTCTTCAGGTCTGTACCACGCTCAGCGAACTTGAAGAAACTATCCATTTCACCAACCTTTCTATCGTCCCTTTGTCAGTTTCATGAGACCCATTGGCTCATGTGTTGCGTTTCGGCGCCCTTCCCCCTTTCGTTTGCTCCCCTGCTGTATCCAATACGCCTGAAGCAACACGTGCTCATGGTCGCTCCCGGGTGTATATCGATCCGAGATACTTTGTGGGGTATCCCGTTTGATCGCTCAGGTAGTTGACGATCTCATCCGCGAGAGGCGGACGCATATCCAGTTCGCCAATAGTGCCCAC
>DFBG01000134.1:8859-15076 GCA_002367305.1 Actinobacteria bacterium UBA3086
GTGATGGATGCGGCAAAGGTGATGTTCACGAGATGGCGCTCACCATTTGGTGCGATTGTGTCATTGAGGATGAGGGGCCGACCCAAGTCCACAACCAATCCCGTCTCTTCTTTCACCTCGCGCAGTAGTGCATCTTCCAGGGACTCGCCGAACTCCACGCCGCCTCCCGGAAGCAGGTGGTAGGTCTGCTTGTCCTTCTTGTGACGGACGAGCACCAAACGCCCGTCGAGCAGAATGACGGCGGCAGCGCGGACGCGGGGGGTATCAGACACCAGTGCTGCCAAAGCCGCCCTCCCCCCTTGCTGTCTCATCGAGCTCCTCGACCTCATGGAGGTCGACACGCGCGACAGGCTGTATTACCAACTGCGCGATCTTGTCGCCGCGAGCGACGTTGATTGTCTCCGATGGATCGAGGTTGATTGCAATGACCTTGATCTCACCACGGTAGTGACTATCGATAAGCCCCGGAGTGTTCACCAGGCTGAGACCCTGACGGATCGCCAGACCGCTTCGCGGCTGCACGAAACCGGCGAAGCCCTCGGGGATTGCGATTGCGATGCCCGTGGGAATCAAAGTGCGCCGTCCAGGAGCGATATCGATGCACTCGGCCGCGTACAGATCGAGACCTGCGTCCCCGGGGTGTGCGTAGCGCGGCAGCGGAAGGTCAGAATCGAGCCGCTTGATCTCCATGCGCATCAGCGCATCACACTCCTCGAGTGACGGTCGGAAGATGGTTTGAGCAGCGCAGCGCGCATGCTGCGAGAGTGTCCGGGTGCATGGGCGGAACCTCGGTAGCGGCATGGTCCAGAGTCACTTGCGGCCTGAACTGCTGCAGTGCGTAGAGATTCCCGCCGGAGAGGAGCTGCGCGATACGCGGGAGATCATGCTCAGAGACCGCGTCTGGGAACACGGTCGTACGGAACTCATGGTCGATGCCAGAGGCGCGTATGAGTTCGACACTCTCTTGTGCCCGGCTCCATGAACCGCGCCCTCCGGTGGCTTGCGAGTACTTCTCGGGCGTAGCCTTCACATCCATTGCCACATATGACACGAGTCCCGAATCAAGCACTTTGCGCAGAACCCTCGGGTTGTTCCCGTTGGTGTCGAACTTGATCTCCATATCCATGTCATGAATGGCATGAAGGAGGTCGAGTATATCGGGGTCGCTTGTGGGCTCTCCGCCAGTTACAACGACGCCATCGATCCAATCGCGTCGGCTGTAGAGGTGCTCGAAGAGACCCATGAGCGATGATGCGTCTGCGTTGCCGGGATCGACGAGATCAGGATTGTGGCAGAACGGGCAGCGGAGATCGCATCCGGCGATGAACACCGTGACAGAGAGTCGACCTGGCCAGTCAAGCATTCCTGCGGGCATCCATGTTGCGATGCGAGATCCCGGTGGGCTTACCACGGAAATCTGTGTCGCGTTCATTGGGGTCACGGAAGTCGTTTCTCTCTACGTCGCTATCAGGTTCTTCAACACGGCAGGCTCAGGTGCCTCGCCGCGCCAACCAGCTATCTCATTGCCGCTGGAGTCGAGCACAAGGATCGTGGGAGTGGCCATAATTCCGTAGAAAGAGGCTTCAGTCAGGCCTTCCACGTTGTCCACGTTGTACGTTTCAACACCGGCGAGACCCTCGCATGCGCGTTTGGCTGCGGGGCAACGCGGGCAGTTCTCCTTCACAAAGAGCTTGATGTTCACTGCTTTCCTCCGACGGCTTTCATCGATCCTTCTCGGTCAATTGTTCAGCTGGCGTGCGCTCCGCTGACATCATCCAATCCGGTCCGAACACGGTCATAGAGCTCGCCGACTTTGCTCTTGTTCCATGATTGAACCTTTGAGAAGTAGCCAACCACTCGGGTGACTCCATAGACTTCCATGGATCCGCAGAGCGGACACTGTGTGAGCAGGCCTCGTGATGTTCTCTGGCATGACTCGCACACGGTAAACTCGGGACTGAAGCAAATCTGTGAACACTGGGTCTGACGGAACGTCTTCTCGACGAATGACTTGATAGCTCCGGGATCGGGCTCGCTCTCGCCCAGCCACACATGCACGATCGCTCCCGCCTCGATGAGCGGGTGGAAACGGGACTGCTTCTCAACGCGCTCGATATAGTCGACATCAGCATCGACTGCGATGTGAATCGAGTTCGTGTAGTAGAAGTTGCCGCCCGTGAGATCGCCCTTGACCACGGCGCTCGTCTGCTCCGGCCAATACTTCATGTCCATCTTGGCGAGACGATATCCTGCGGATTCCGCGGGAGATTCTTCGAGAACGAGGTTGATTCCATACCTCTCGGAGAGCTCGCGGCACTTGAGATTCATGGCAGCCATAACCTTCAGGCCGAACCTGAGGGCCTCGTCTGATTCGTGAAGCTGCTGCCCCTTGTGCACCTGCACCATCTCGTTCAAGCCGATGATGCCAGCCAGATACGTGAGCTTGTTCATTTTGAGGTACGGTTCACCGTCGATGTTCTGGGTGAGCATGCCGAGAGGGCCCTCTGCGCCGAGATCGAATAGTTCCTGAATGAATTCGCGCTTCTGGACATGGGCTTTTGCCACGAGTTCGAGCGTGCGATTGACCTCCATGAATAGAGCGGAGTCGTTGCCGCCTGTCTTGTATGCGATGCGCGGAAGGTTGATTGTGACGTTCTGGAGTGCGGAAAAGCGCATGTGCTCTGGTGTCTTGGTCTCGTCGAGCTCCTCAGCACTCAACTTCAGCTTGAGCCTGCAGCACTGTGAGACCGTCACCTCGTCACCGCGATCGAACACGAAGTACGTGATTCCCTGCTTGGAGGCGACTTCACAGGCCAAGGTGATGAACTCCTCATTGCCCTCTGTCTCGAAGAAGTCGTCATTGATATGCAGAAGTGGCTTGGGAAACACAAAGGTCTTACCGTGGGCGTCGCCACGCATGTAGACATTGAACATGGCGCGGACGAATGCCTGAGCCTCCGGTTCATAGTCTTTGTAAGTCTTGCCGGTGTACAGGCCGCCCGGCCCGATTGCAGGAGTGTCAGCGAAGTGCTTGGGCACGTTGTAGTAGAGGTTGAAGTCGGTGAATACGACCTGGGACCCTCGAGCTCCCGCGAGCTGATTGAACTCGAAGATCAGCATCTGCGCGAGCTGATCGATCTCGTTTTCGGTCTTACCCACGAGGTACGGCGCGAAGAAGATATTGACGGCTTCCCAACCCACGGCTCCCGCATAGTGTCCTTGCAGGGCCGATGCCATCTTCACCATGTGCCCGATGAGTACTTCTGGGTGCTTGGCCGGCTTCGATACTGAAGTGATGTTGGGCAGGTTGAGCCCGAACTTCTTCACGTACTCCAGGCTGTGACCGCCACAGTATGGACGCACGATGAAGCCCAGGTCATGCAGGTGCACATCACCGACGTAGTGAGCCTCTGCAACATCCTCAGTGAAAACGCGCCTCAGCGCGAACTCTTTGAGAATCGTCTCCGCCAGCGTGAGGTTGACCGATTCAGGGTTGTGGGTGGTGTTGGAGTTCTCCTTGTTGGCGTTGGTGATGATCTGTTCCACGTCCCACATGGGAAGTCCCAGGTGGCTATGCTTTTTGTGGGCCATGGTGAGTCCGCGCTCAAGCAGTTCGAGGTCGACCAGCTCGCGGATCATCGCGGTGGTCACGGTCACGAGGTTCGTGTTCTCGATCCGGTCCTCGATCACTGCGGCGATCTCCTGGGCTAGCTCCGGTGTCAGCCCGGCCTCCTTCACAAGCGAGTCGGAGATCTTGGAGCGATCCCACTCATTGATCTCCTGCTGGGAGTTAGTGGAGACCAGCAGTGCGATATCCATGGAGTCCGCCGCAGTGTGCTTGCCACCGGGCTTGATAACGTTCACTACGCGTTCGAGAACCATACAGTACTCCCACCCTCGTGTGGCACACTTCCCAGGCGCCAATCCTTGCAGTCGTGATTCATGTGCGAGATGAAGCTCGTGCTATTTCAGATCCTTGAGCTCGTGTGTGAACTCATCCAAGTCCTGGAATGACTTGTAGACCGAAGCGAACCGAATGTATGCCACCTTGTCGAGATCCTTGAGCCGCGCGAGAACCATGTCTCCCAGCTGCTTGGCAGGAATCTCAGAGCGAAACGTGTTGTGGAGCTCCGTCTCGATGTCATTTATCAATGCTTCGAGGTCGTCTGTGGAGACGTTGCGTTTCGTGCTTGCGACGATGAGGCCCCGAAGCAGTTTTCCACGATCAAAAGGCTCGCTCGTGGTGTCTCGCTTGGTCACCATGAGAGGTGTCTCCTCACGGCGCTCATACGTGGTGAATCGCTCGCTGCATCGCAGGCATTCGCGGCGTCGTCTAATAGCGTCTTGTGCCTCAGAGACACGAGAGTCTACAACCTTGGTTTCATCATGACCGCAGAACGGACAGCGCATCGTACCCACCCCTATATCTAGGCCCGAACCGAGCCTAGCACACAAGATGATGGGGCAACAACGCCACTGAACGAATTCGTGAAGGAAACTTCAAGGACAGTGTGATGAGTGTGACCAGAGGTCAGAAAGCGTTGCTCAGCGGGAAGCCATTGCCATTGATTCTGTGGCGTCTGGCACCGTGATCAGCTGTCCGGACTGCAACGAGGAGGTGGACATATCGTTAAGTGTGCGTATGTACTCCACAGTCTTCGCGGTCGAGTTGCCCGGAACCGGATTTGTGCGGGCCAGGTCCCAGAGAGTCTGTGAGGGCTGAACGCGCACCGTTCTCGTTGCGGTGACCGAATGAGTGCTAGGTGTCGTAGATGCGGCCATGAGCATGACCGCTATGAAGATCGTGATGGCTACCAGCGCGACTTCGATCGGAGTGACCCGCGAGCCGGACCGTTGACTGGATGCTCGATGCGTGTGTGTGCTCATGTCGTGCCTCCGTGGTTCATGTTCCGGATGTCACATGCACCCTATCGTTCAGGTCTGACATTGATCTCGATCCGAGAACCGAACGTGTGTTCGCATTCAGTATAGCAAACGTATGTTCGATTGCAACTCCTCATAATCGAACGAGTGTTTGCGGTCAGATTGGCAGTTCGGTACACTCGGGTCGAACATACTTTCGGTATCAGGGGGTTTCCCGTGACCTATGTATCTCGTGAACTCACCGCTCGGCAGGAACAGATACTCGAGTACATCCGTAGTGAGATCCATCGTCAGGGCTATCCGCCGTCCGTACGTGAGATCGGCGAGGCCGTGGGACTCTCTTCGTCTTCCACGGTTCACTCACACTTGGCCGCACTGGAATCCAAGGGCTATGTGAGACGCGACCCCTCCAAACCCAGGGCGCTTGAGGTTCTCGACTATCGCGACAGTGATGCGGCCGTCGACTACGGGGCGGTGTGCTCCCTCCCGCTTGTCGGTCAGGTGGCTGCCGGTGCTCCCATTCTCGCGGCTGAGAACATTGAGGCCACCATGCCTCTGCCTGCTGACCTCGTCGGCGATTCGACCTTCATTCTCAAGGTCAAGGGCGACAGCATGATCGAGGCGGGAATTTTGGACGGTGATTTCGTGGTCGTCCGTCAGCAGTCCACGGCGCGGAATGGCGACATAGTGGTAGCCATGCTCGATGACAGCGCGACCGTGAAGCGATTCTTCCGTGAGGCCGACCGAATTCGTCTGCAGCCGGAGAACTCCGCCCTCGAGCCCATCTACTCGCGCGACGTGCAGATCATGGGACAGGTCGTGGCGTTGTTCAGGCGAGTCTAACTCAGGAATTCTCTGTATCCGGCGCTTCCGCTTCCGGTTCCATGGAGAACACCGAGAAGCGATCTACGAGATCCCTGGGCACCTGGAGCACCAGTTGCGTGCCCTCTCCCGTGTGGTGTTCGCTCACCACCTGCGTGCGTTCGTGGGCGAGTTGAACCATCTCTCCGCGTGTGTACGGAATGAGCACAGTGAGCGTGACGCTCCCCCTCGCCGCCTCCCGCGAAATGCGGTCCATCAGCTCATCCAGTCCCGCACCCGTCTTGGCGGAGATGAACACCGCATCAGGGTGGCGTCGCCTTACGGCAGCAGCGTCTGCGTCGCTCAGGCGGTCGATCTGATTCAGAACGAGCACCTTCGGGGTCACTGCAGCGTCAATCTCCGAGAGCACCTCGTGCACGGCGACCGACTGGGAGTCCAGCTGCTGGTGAGACGCATCTGCAACATGCAGCAGAAGATCTGCCTCCCGTACCTCGTCCAGCGTCGACTTGAA
>DFBG01000078.1:0-381 GCA_002367305.1 Actinobacteria bacterium UBA3086
GAGCGTCCGGGCGGCGAGGACTGACATGCTTCGTCGCGGCGGACTCAAATGGCGCTTGGCGCTCGCGTTCGCCGCAGTTGCCGCGCTGACCGCAGGGCTCGCCGCCGTGATCCTCTCGCAGGTCTGGCAGTCGCAGTTTGAGGAGTACGTGCGCGAGGACCTGCAGCAGACCGCCGACGGCGCCGCCGAGCTCATGGGTCGCTCCTATGCGCTACGTGGCGGCTGGACTCTCGAGGCGTTCTCGCCTCTGCCACGCTTTGGCATGATGAGCGGCCTTGCGCTTCAGGTCGTCAACTCAGACGGCACGCTGCTCTATGACGACTCCACCATGAGCGGTCACGCTACCGCCATGCACGACGACGGCACCCCGCTCGTGCCCGA
>DFBG01000078.1:449-751 GCA_002367305.1 Actinobacteria bacterium UBA3086
GTGGGAGCGATTCGGCTCTGGTCGTACACGCCTGCGGAGGGGCTGCTCTCTGAGAGCGACATCGCGTTCCGCACGCGCAGTTTTGGCGGTCTGGCTGGCGCGGCGCTGCTGGCAGTTGGCCTCGCATCGCTCGCTGGTCTGCTCTACTCGTTGCGCCTGGTGCGCCCCATCGATCACGTCACCGACACCGCACGCGCACTCAGCGACGGCGATTCGCGCGCTCGCACCGGCATGTCGGGCGAGGATGCGATCGGCACGCTGGGCCGCACTTTCGATGAGATGGCCGACGCGATCCAGGCAGA
>DFBG01000078.1:853-1649 GCA_002367305.1 Actinobacteria bacterium UBA3086
TCTCGTCTGGCCAACGGCATCTTGGAACTCACGCGCTTGGAGCGTGGGGCCATCGAATTCGCGAGCGAGCCCGTCGATCTCGCGGCACCCGTGCGTACGGCGTTGGACTCACACCAGATACTCATCGAGGACTCAGGCCTCACGCTCTCGCAGGACATCACGGAGGGGCTCGTCGTGCTCGGAGATGTCGATCGCCTCACGCAGGCAGTGGCCAATCTGCTCTCCAATGCCGCGCGCTACACACCGCACGGTGGTCACGTGAGTGTGCGGGTCGCCCGTGACGGTGACCGCGCGCTGATTCAGGTGCGCGACACCGGAGTCGGTATCGCCGAGCAGGACATGGCGCAGGTCTTCTCGCGATTCTGGCGAGCAGACTCCGCGCGTGACCGCTCCAGTGGCGGCCTGGGCATCGGTCTGTCGGTCGTGCGCGAGATTGTGGAGCGACACGGAGGCACGGTGGCTGTGGAGTCACCGCAGACGGGCGGGACCACCTTTACCGTGTCACTACCGCTGGCGTGAACTCCTAGGGCGTGTCGTAACCCAGAACCACGATACGCATCGCTGTCGCCTGCACCGGATACGACTCGGCGACAGGACCCGTGAACCAGACCTCGACCTCGATGCGCGGACTCAGTTCACGAAATGCGACCCGCTTGCCGTCCATGTCCGTGATCTCCACATCGGCATCGACTGAGATGTACGCGCGGTCATAGGTGGTGTTGTCCTCTATCTCTCCCATGACCAGCAGGGTCCCCCCGTCACCTGTCTCGGCCATGGTGATGGCGGAGATGATCCC
>DFBG01000078.1:1684-2146 GCA_002367305.1 Actinobacteria bacterium UBA3086
AGGCTCAGAGCGACGATCATGCAGGCGATTCGCGCACGCATGGATACTCCTCGTGTCGTGGAAACTATCTCAATATGACGCATACCCGTTCTGGACGGTTCATGTTTCATCGGTATCGCTGGCGAATCGTCGTGTCGCGCGTCAAGTCGGGTACACTGGGTCGCGCCGCGACCGCAGGGGTCGCGCGGGCACTGTTGCGAGAGGATAGAACCCGCACATGATGTATCTGATGGTCCTTGGTGGATTCGTCCTCCTGTTCGGCGGCGGCGAATGGCTCGTCCGTGGCGCCGTTGGCGTGGCACGCCGACTCAAGATATCCCCGCTGCTGATCGGTCTCACGATCGTGGCGTTCTGCACGTCCGCCCCTGAGCTGCTCGTCTCCCTCGAGGCCGCCACGCAGGGTCAGCCCGACATCTCCATTGGCAACGTTGTCGGCAGCAATATCGCCAACGTGCTGCTCAT
>DFBG01000078.1:2222-4052 GCA_002367305.1 Actinobacteria bacterium UBA3086
ATGACGGGCCAGATCGAGGGATGGCATGGCGGCCTCATGGTCGGCCTGCTCATCGCGTATGTCTGGTACTCCTACTGGACCGAGAAGTATCGTGGCGCTCCGTCGGCTGGCCTGCACGAGGAGGAGGCCGATGAGTTCGAAGGCGTCACGCAGCGCCTCTGGCTCGCGCTCGTGTATCTTGCGCTCGGCTTGGGCGCGCTCATCGCCGGCTCCAAGATGCTCGTCTCTGGTGCCGAGGAGATCGCTCGCAGCTTTGGTGTGTCCGAGGCGGTTATCGGACTCACTATGGTCGCGCTGGGAACCTCGCTACCCGAGTTGGCGACCGCGCTGATCGCGGCGGCCCGCAAGCACTCGGATGTCGCCGTGGGCGCAGTCGTGGGCAGCAACATCTTCAACGTACTCTCGATCCTGGGCATAACCGCGCTCGTGAAGCCCATTCCGTTCAGCGCGCAGATCGCGTCGTTCGACGTCTGGATCATGATCGGAGCGTCGGCGCTGCTGGTGCCCCTGCTCATGGGCCGCGGTCGCATCGGTCGGCTGTCCGGCGCCCTGTTCCTTGCGGGATACGCGGGTTACATTCTCTACGTGTACTGATCGGCCGCGTGCGTTTGCCGATACGGCTGGGTCATTCTCTAGCCGACGGATGCGAGCTTCTCTATTGGTTTCGCCGGCCGACTACGGGCCAGATCGTGAGCCGTCTGCAGGTTGATCCAGAACTCCGGGGTCGTGTTGAGCGCCTCCGAGAGTAGCCACGCGGTCTCGGGGGTGACGCCGCGCTTGCCCCGAATGAGTTCATTGATGCGCTGCACGGGGACGCCCAGATGTGCGGCGAAAGCCACTTGGGTGACGCCGAGCGGTGCGAGGAACTCCTGGCCGAGTATTACGCCGGGATGCGTGGGGATACGGTTCTCGGGAATCATGGTCGGCCTCCTTACGTGTGGTAGTGTCCAACAGGCGCGGTACGGTTTGATTTGATGCGTGGAAATCTCAGTAGATACAGGCGTCGAGTATCGAGAGCACTTCCTGCAGGACCGCCTCGGGGGCCTCATCGATTCGCTTCACCTTGCGGGCACGGTAATCGATTGACTTCACCTGTTCGACCATGACGACGCCGGTGACCTCCATGCCGTCGGGAATCGATACGTGAAACGGGTAGTCGCGACGGGTGTTGGTGATTGGGCAGGCCATGCAGAGGCCGGTGTGCTTGTTGAAGAGGTCGTTGCTCACCACGAGCGCCGGACGACGGCCTCGCTGCTCATGACCGGACTGCGGATCGAAGGTGACTGTGATCAGATCACCCTTGCGCGGGATGTATGCGGCCATCTACCAGACCTCTTTCCCGGTGGAAGGTCCCCAATCGACCTCGGATGGTTCGTAGTCGGCGGGAATCTCTCGAACGAGCTGTTCCAGTTCGATTCCGCCTCGAATCCGGCGAACGGGAGTCACCACGAGGGTCCCGTTCTGCACGGCGACCTCGACGGCGTCCCCGACGTCGATTTCCACGTCGGACAGGAGCTCCTTGCTGAGTCGGAGACCCTGGCTGTTGCCCCACTTCTGGACTTTGGTGATCATCGCGAAACCTTCCCTAGGGATAGCCAAAGTATAGCCCTCTGCGGAGGTGTCGACAAGATTCGGGGCGTGGGGGAGGCGGCCGCCGCTAGCCTGCGGTGTGATGCGCTTCCTCGGGCCGCTGCTCCGTGATGCGATTGCTGTCGTCGACGAACACGACAGCGGGCTCGTGGGCGCGCGCTTCGGCGTCGTCGAGCTCCACAAAGCTCGCCACGATCACCAAATCGCCCACGTCCACGAGGTGTGCCGCTGCGCCGTTGA
>DFBG01000127.1:0-2866 GCA_002367305.1 Actinobacteria bacterium UBA3086
GCCTCCATTGAGGTCTCACCGGAGGCTATCTTACGGAGAATGCGTCGCATGATCTTGCCTGAGCGGGTCTTGGGAAGCTCGCGTACGAACTGAATCTTGTCCGGTTTCGCTATCGGACCGATCACCTTGCGCACATGACCCTGAAGGATCTTGGCCAGATCCTCGCTCGCATACTCCCCATCACGCAGCACGACGTACGCGTGGATCGCCTCACCCTTGACCGGATGCGGGTAGCCGACGACCGCCGACTCACTCACTGCGTCGTGGCTCACGAGAGCACTCTCAACCTCAGCGGTGCCTATTCTGTGGCCGGAGACGTTGATGACATCGTCGACGCGGCCCAGCAGCCAGTAGTATCCGTCGGCGTCCTTACGAGCGCCGTCACCTGTGAAGTAGTAACCGGGGAACCGCTCAAAGTAGACTTCGCGCATTCTACGATGCTCCGGATCGCCCCACGTGCCTCGAAGCACTCCGGGCCAGGGATTCTGGATTACGAGATATCCACCCTCATCAACATCCGCCTCAGTTCCGTCTTCACGCAGAATGCGCGGCAGAATGCCGGGAAATGGCAGTGTGGCGGAACCGGGCTTCATGGGAACGGCACCGGGCAGCGATGTGATCATGTGGCCACCGGTCTCCGTCTGCCAGTACGTGTCCACGATGGGCAGTTCATCGCGGCCGACGACACGCCGATACCACATCCAGACCTCCGGATTGATGGGCTCGCCCACCGTGCCCAGAAGGCGCAAGCTGGAAAGGTCGTACCGCGTGGGCCAACCCTCGCCGTGGCGCATGAGCGCACGAATCGCAGTCGGGGCAGTGTAGAAGGTGTTCACCGCGTACTTCTCGACGACCTGCCAGAAACGACCGGGGTCCGGGTGCGTGGGAACGCCCTCGAACATGAGCGTCGTCGCCCCCGCCGCAAGCGGACCGTACACGATGTACGAGTGTCCGGTGATCCAGCCGATGTCGGCGGTGCACCAGAAGACATCCTCGTCACGATAGTCGAACACATCCTTGAACGTGAGCGTGGAGTACAGCAGATAGCCGGCAGTCGTGTGCAACACGCCCTTGGGCTTCCCTGTGGACCCCGACGTATAGAGGATGAACAGAGGGTCCTCGGAATCCATGGGCTCAGGCTGATTGGGACGCCTCACCTCGGGTGCCGTGACCTCATGGTGCCACCAGGTGTCCCTCCCCGGCTCCATGTCCACATCGCCCGCGCCGCGGCTTACGACAATGCACGATTCAACCGATGGGCATTCGAACAGCGCCTCGTCGGCCGCGAACTTGAGTGCGACCTTGCGCCCTCCGCGAACGCCCTCGTCGGCGGTTATGAGCATCTTGGCGGAGCAGTCTTGGATCCGGCCCCGCAGCGCACTCGCCGAGAATCCGCCAAAGATGACCGAGTGAATCGCCCCGATACGCGTACAAGCGAGCATCGCGATCGGCAGTTCCGGGATCATGGGCAGATAGAGCGCGACACGATCGCCCCGCTCAATGCCCTTCTTCTTGAGCACGTTGGCGAACCGGCTGACCTCGAAATGTAGTTGCTGATAGGTGAACGTACGGCTCGAGCCATCATCGCCTTCCCAGATGAGGGCGGCCTTGTTGCGGCGCCACGTTGAGAGGTGTCGATCGAGACAGTTCGCCGAGACATTGAGCTTCCCGCCGATGAACCACTTCATGTCCAGGTCTTCGAATCCACCGGAGCGAACTTGATCGAAAGGCTCGATCCACTCGAGCTGCTCGCGGGCCTGCTGCCCCCAAAAGGCATCCGGATCCTCGATGGAGCGCGTGTATATCTCCTCGTAGGCATCCACGTCCGGCACGGCTGCCGCCTCCGAGAACCACGGGGGCGGGGTAATCACCCGCTCCTCGCCCGACAGGTGTACGAATCCGGTGCCCTCATGCTCTTCTGACATGAAGTTGTCCTCCCCTTGAGCCCACTCACTCCCCGTGCGAAAACAGACGGTAGAATCACCGCTCATCCTGTTTGTGCCCAACTTTCCCCTCGGTCGTGCAATCATTTGACAGAAGTATCCCCCAGCCGGACAGAAGCGGACCAACCATACGATTGCCGCTCTTCGGCGGATTCATACCGCTGCTCACATTCCTGGCCCAGTCAACACTCAGAACTCATGCGCTCGGTGTATAGTGATTTCTCGGTCTGCCCACTGGGGAGTGTGCCGCTCGATGCCAGCCAACAAATATGAGGTTCTACTGTCACAGCTCAATAGCTACGACAGTATGCTCGTCGCCTATAGCGGCGGGATAGACTCGACGCTCCTGGCAGTGGCCGCTCACGTGGTGCTCGGAGACAAGTGTCTCTGCGCGCTCGCCACCTCCGACACCTACCCCCAGAGCGAGGTCGATGATGCTCGCAGAATCGCACAGGAACTGAAGCTGCGATTGGTCGAGGTCGAGACGAACGAACTCGTGGACCCCCTGTTCCGAGAGAACTCACCTGAGCGCTGCTACCACTGCAAGATCGAGCTCTTCGGATTCCTGCGCACACTGGCCACCAACAATGGATTCACCCACCTCGCCGACGGAAGTAACATCGATGACCTGGACGACCATCGCCCCGGTCGCCGAGCGGCTAACGAGATCGGCGTGGTCAGTCCGTTAGTGGATGCAGGTTTCACGAAACAGGACATCCGGGATGTCGCGAGAATGCTGGGTCTGCCCAACTGGGACAAGCCCTCAATGGCATGCCTAGCATCGCGATTCCCCTACGGAGAAGAGATCACCGAGCAGGGCCTGCACCAAGTAGCGGAAGCCGAGGCAGAACTCCGCCGGATGGGGTTGCGACAGTTCCGCGTTCGCTCACACGGAAACGTCGCCCGTCTCGAAGTGGAACCAG
>DFBG01000127.1:2972-3220 GCA_002367305.1 Actinobacteria bacterium UBA3086
GTCGACCAGAGCGTCAAGAGACGCCTGCATCGTTTTGAGTCGATCTCGCAGCTCGGACACCTCATGTGTGAGGTCGTCCATCTTGCCGGAGACATCCGCACGGGTACCCGGTGCCTCGACCTCACCCGCAGCGAGGGACGCGCTCAGGCGTTCTTTCTCCTGCGCAATGGACGCAGTCAGCCCGTCCACGAACGCGCTGGCTCTTTCGCTCATCTGATCCGAATCCCGCTGCTCCACCTGAAGCCCCC
>DFBG01000116.1:0-121 GCA_002367305.1 Actinobacteria bacterium UBA3086
GGGACTCAAGGTGCGTTACAGCGACCCGCTGCCTCCTGAGGTCATCGAGAGGCTCGACCACGAGCTCAAAGTCATCAACGACAAGGGCTTCCCCGCATACTTCCTCATCACTGCGGACTTC
>DFBG01000116.1:263-2979 GCA_002367305.1 Actinobacteria bacterium UBA3086
GAGCGTACCGAGATGCCCGATATCGACATCGACTTCGACGACGAGCGCAGACTCGAGGTCATCGAGTACGTGCGCGAGAAGTACGGGCACGACAAGGTCGCGCAGATCATCACCTTCGGCACCATGAAGGCGCGCGCCGCGATCCGCGACGCTGGTCGTGTGCTGGGCTATCCCTATGGCGTACCTGACAAGATCTCCAAGCAGATCGTCGAGGACCTCAAGGCCACGATCGATTCGTCGCTGGCGCAGAACAAGGAGTTCCGTGCCGAGTACGATTCCAACCCAGACACCAAACGTATCGTCGATGCGGCCCGTGAACTCGAGGGTATTGTGCGTGGCGAGGGCATCCATGCCGCCGGCGTGGTCATCTGTCGCGACCCGCTGCACCACTATGCGCCGGTCAAGTACGACACCAAGGGCGGCTCGGTCATCACGCAGTACGACGGTCCCACCGTCGCCGACATGGGCCTACTCAAGATGGACTTCCTGGGCCTGCGCACGCTCACCGTGCTCGCTTCCGCACGGAGATCCATTCGCGAGAACTACGACATCGACATCGATCCGGATGAGATTCCGCTCGATGATGCCAAGACCTTCGCTCTCCTGCGCAAGGGCGACACCGCCGGCGTGTTCCAGGTCGAGTCTCCCGGCATGCGCCAGCTTCTGCGTGACATGAAGCCTACGGTGTTCGCGGAGATCGTCGCGCTGCTCGCACTGTATCGCCCGGGCCCCCTTGGCTCGGGCATGGTCAAGGACTTCGTTGACCGCAAGCATGGTCGTGCGCGCGTCACGTACTACGACGATCGTCTCAAGCCNNATCCTTGAGGAGACGTACGGTACGGTCGTCTATCAGGAGCAGGTCATGCGCATCTCCATGGAGATGAGTGGCTTCTCGGCGGCCAAGGCCGACAAACTGCGCAAGGCCATGGGCAAGAAGGACATCAACGTACTCCAGACGCTCAAGGCAGACTGGTTGTCGGGCGCGGAGGCAAATGGGTACGATCCCAAGCTCGCCGACTCCATGTGGACGGATATCGAGAAGTTCGCCGAGTACGCGTTCAACAAGAGTCATTCGGCCGCCTATGGGCTGATCACCATGCAGACGGCGTACCTCAAGGCGCACTATCCGCTCGACTATATGGCGGCCGTGCTCACGAGCTACACCGGCAAGACTGACAAGATCGTCAAGTATGTGGCGGAGTGCAACCGGGCTGGCATGACCGTGCTGCCGCCGGACGTGAACTCGTCGCGCAAGGACTTCACTGCGGTCGAAGGTGGCATTCGCTTCGGCATGGCGGGTATCCGTGGCGTGGGCGAGGGTGTGGTGGAAGGCGTGGTCGAGGCTCGCCAAGAGGGTGGACCCTTCACCTCGCTCCAGGACTTCTGCGATCGCGTAGACATGAAGCAGGTCAACAAGAAGACCATCGAGGCGCTCATCAAGGCGGGCGCGTTCGATTCAACCGGATACACACGCAAGCATCTGCGCGAGATGATGGAGGGCGCGGTCGACTCGGCGCTCAAGCGTCAGCGCGACAAGGAGAGCGGTCAGGTCTCCATGTTCGACATGTTCGCTGACGATGACGATCACGGCTTCTCGGAGGAGGCTCCTTCGCCCACCGACGATGAGTGGGACAAGAAGATGAAGCTCGCGTTCGAGAAGGAGATGCTGGGCATCTTCGTCTCGGATCACCCCTTGCGGGAGATCGCCGGGGCGGTCAGGGCGGCGAGCACGTTCAGTCTGGGCGATGCCGATGAGCTCCGTGATCAGGAGACCGGCTGGGTGGCCGGCATCATCGCGGGTATGGATCGTCGCGCGACCAAAGCAGGGCGGATGATGTGCATCCTGCAGTTCGAGGATCTCTCGGGCACCATGGAGGCAGTGCTGTTCCCGGCGGTGTTCGAGAAGTATCGCGACGTAGTCGTTGAAGACGCTGTGGTTCGGGTGCGCGTGAAAGTGGAACGTTCCGACCGCGGAACCAAGTTGATCGTTCATGACGTACGACCCTTTGATGGCTCGGGGTTCGATCGACCGCCCGGAAAGGTGATCATCACCACTGAGGTCGCTGCGTTCAAGAACGGGAGAGTCGATCGACTCAAGCAGATCATCAAGCGGTATCCCGGGCGGGATTCGCTCGAGATACATCTGGTGGGAGAGGGCGGCATCAAGGTCTACCGGATGCCGGATGGGATCGAACGTGATTCGAATGGGTTTCATGCCGAGCTGCTCGAAGTTTTCGGCGGAGACGCTATCAGCGAACTCTGATTCGACTGCTTGACGAGTGGGGTTTCGCTGCTATACTCCATTACTGTAGCACTCCACTGTGATAGAGTGTTATATATGGATCACATTCGAGAGGGAGGTCCACATGCGACCTGTCACACCTAGAGGTTTTCGCGACGTGCTGCCATATGAGGCCGCAGAGCGAGAGGTGCTGTCCGCAGCCATGTCCCAAGCGATCTCCGCGTGGGGTTACGGTCCTGTGGAGACTCCGGTGGTCGAGGAGTACACCACGCTCGAAGCAGGTATGGGCTCATCGCTGGAGGGTACTGCATTCCGTTTGTTCGACTCCGACGGTCGGCTGCTTGCGCTACGACCCGAGATGACCGTTCCCATCGCACGGCTCGTCGCCACGAGGCTCGTGCAGGAGCCCGGCGCACAGCGTCTGCGCTATGCGGCTCAGGTCTATCGCGAGCATGCATCCCTGCGCGGGCAGGC
>DFBG01000073.1:0-178 GCA_002367305.1 Actinobacteria bacterium UBA3086
ACCGTCGGCAGCGAAGTCCTCGGCGACTCGAACCGGCATGACGTCGTCGGTAGACCCGGAGATCTGGATACCGTTCATATCGATTACGACGGTGAGGTCGACCAGACCCTCCTTCACCGCGAGTCTGCGTGCCTCGGCGACCTGACCCTTGTGCTGTTCGCCGTCGCTCATGGCGACG
>DFBG01000073.1:259-3116 GCA_002367305.1 Actinobacteria bacterium UBA3086
CCCTGGCCCAAGTTGCCGGTACTCCACTCGACACCGGGCACCGAGCGTTCTACATGGCCCTCGAACGGGCTCCGAGCCTGACGAAAGTGCGCCACGAACTCTTCGCGGTCAAAGAAACCCGCCGACGAGAGCGCAGCGTACACACCGGGCGAAGTATGCCCATGGCTGACAACGATGCGATCGCGTGCGTCCCACCGTGGTTCTTGGGGACGCAACTTCGCGCAGTGAAACAGCAGTGTATACATCTCCATGGAAGAAAGTGATCCGCCGGGGTGACCCGATGCGGCGAGCGAGGTTGCGGTGAGGACGGATCCTCGTCCGATTCGCGCCCTGTCCCGAAGTTCGTCGGCAGTCTTCTGGTCGAGCGGTTGCACGAATCCCTCGTGGAACATGCGTTTCCCCCATTTCGACGACGCCCGCATGAAATTCGCGGCGACCCGACTGATCGCGACGAGTACACTTGTCTATGCGGAGAATACCGCACATCTGTGTCTATTTCCCAAGGAGGGGTTCGCTATGCGTGACCTGCTCAATTTGACGATCAATGCGGCGCATGCAGGCGCCGANNGTAGTCACGGACGCAGACGTCGCCTCAGGCGTCGCGGTCGCACAGGCGATTCTGGCCAAGCTCCCCACGGCTCGCTTCGTGATCGAGGAAGAAGAGGTCCACGAGCTCGCCGGAGCGCCGCGTGGCACGCTCTCCGACGAAGAGGTCTGGGTGATCGACCCTCTGGACGGCACGACCTCGTTCCTGCATGGATTCCCTTGCTACTCCGTATCCGTGGCACTTCTGCGCCATGGCGTCCCTGTGGCAGGAGCCGTTCACAACGTGCCCGCCGACGAGACCATTGCAGCCGCCGCAGACCTGGGGGCCACCCGTGATGGCGCTCCCGTGCACTGCGAGGGGGCCGCGTCTCTCACCGAGGCCATGCTCATGAGCGGCTTCCCTTACGACCGGGGTGCCACACTCGATCGACAGCTGGCCACGCTCGCCGCGTTCATGCGGGTGCCTATTCACGGCATGCGTCGCGACGGGTCCGCGGCAGTCGACTGCACGCATGTCGCATGCGGGCGAGCCGACGGATTCTGGGAGTACAACCTCCAGCCGTGGGACACCGCAGCAGGCGTGATCATACTGCGTGAAGCGGGCGCGATGGTCACCGACATAAACGGAGAGCCGTGGTCGACGGATGCGACAGGAATCATCGCGGCCAACCCGGCCCTCCATGTTCAGATGCTCGATGTCATTCGTCGCATCGCGACGGATGAGTGACGAAGAGATCCTCCCCGCCTAGTGTTGGCTCTTCTCCTCGATCTGGTCCTCGGCAAGCTCGATATCCCAGTCACCAAGCACCTTGGAAACAGCTCGCTCACCGCTCTCGATACAGTTAGGGATACCCACGCCCGTGTACGAGCCACCCGCCAGTGCAAGCCCTGCAGTAGCGGCGATGCGCCGATCGATGAGAGCCATGCGATCCAAGTGCCCCATGGTGTACTGAGGCATACCCAGACGCCACCGATAGATACGCGAGAAAAGCGGCTCGCCCTTGATGCCCAGAATACCGCGCAGCTCTGCCAACGCGATCTCGGTGAGCTTCTCGTCAGAGTTCTCCATGATGGCCTGATTCTGAGGCCCGCCGACGAAACCGCGCATGAGGATCTTGCCTTCGGGCGCACGACCGGGCCATTTGGTCGACGAGTAGGTCGCCGCCATGAGCCTGCAATTCTCCTTCTGAGGACAAAGAACGCCGAACGCCTCCAGGTCGATACCGACCTCATCCTCTCTGAACCCGAATGATACGGTCGCCGACGAGCTTGCGGGGATACCACTGAGGGCCTCTGCGATCTCCACATCCACATCCCGCATGAGCTGCTCAGCAGCCCATGCCTCGGTGGCGACGATCAACGCGTCGCCGATGACCGTGGAGCCGTCCGAAAGGGCCACCACGTAGCTATCGCCATCACGCTTGACACTCTCGACGGACACGCCCGTCGTGATGTTCTCGCGACCTGCGGCATCCGCCATGTTGTCGGTCAGCTCTTGCATACCGCCCGTGAGCGACGTGAAGAACGTACGAGGCTTGGCCCCCGGCTTCTGCGGATATTTCTTGCGCATCGCGTCGACCTTCTTGCGCTGGGCGAGGAATCCCAGGACCATGCTGCCATGCTTCTGCTCCATGTCGAGCAGATTGGGGAACGTGGCGGCAAGTGACATCTGCTTGGGATCGGAAGCATGGACACCCCCGACCAGTGGCTCAGCCAGACGATCGAGACACTCACGCCCCATGCGCCTCACGATGAAACTCTCGAGCGTCTCGTCGTTCCGCACGCCCGCTGCGATCCTCTTCTTGGGAACCAACAAGTCGAGACCCATCCGGATCTTGCCCGGCCACGAGAACAGACCGGTCGTGACGAACGGCATGAACTTGGTGGGAGCGAACATCATGACGCCGTCCGGCATCTTGAACAGCTTGCCGCGCGAGAGGATGAGTGTCTTCTTGCGTGAGTCGTCCGAAGGCAGGGTATCGTCCTCAAAGCCCAGGAGTTTGGCGATGCGAAAGACTGTAGGCTTGCTCGTGATGAAAGAGTCAGGACCGCCATCAACGACGAATTCGGCACCGTCCTTGTCGCCCCACTCGTCGGCGATCATCTCGGACATGATCTTGCCACCGAGCCGATCGTCCTTCTCGATAAGCACAAAAGAAACATCATTGCCTTCCTCGGAAGCCCTCTTGACCTTGTATGCGGCGCTCAGACCCGTGACACCGCCGCCAATGATGATGATCTTCTTCATGTGAATCCTTCGCTGTCGTCCGACGATACCCGTGGGCACACTTCTATTAGAGACGCTTCTCCG
>DFBG01000009.1:0-416 GCA_002367305.1 Actinobacteria bacterium UBA3086
CGATGCGCGAGCGGAGCATAGATCTCCATGGTCTCGCGCGCCTTGTCCTTGCGCCGCTCAGGCGGTAACGCCGAGAGCGTCCGCATATTGTGCAGACGATCCGCGAGTTTGATCAGAATGACGCGGATGTCCTTCGCCATAGCAATGAGCATCTTGCGCAGGTTCTCGCTCTGCTGCTCCGCGAGAGTCTCGAACTTGATCTTGCCGAGCTTGGTGACGCCATCCACCAGCGCGGCCACCTCGTCGCCGAACCTCTCCCGGATCTCAGAGATCTCGACGGAACTGTCCTCGACCACATCATGCAGGAGAGCCGCTTTGAGCGTCGCCGTGTCCAGATGGAGCTCAGCCAGGATGAGACAGGTCTCGACAGGATGGTTGATGAACGCTTCGCCCGACTTGCGGTTCTGCCCCTCATG
>DFBG01000009.1:450-2855 GCA_002367305.1 Actinobacteria bacterium UBA3086
ATCTCCTCAAGCGTGGTTGACACGTTTCGTGAACCCCCTGGGCTCGTTCTTTGCGCGGCCGGAGCTGAAGCAGCCCCTCGTCAGTCCCTCGTCGGCGTATGTGATGGAAGGATAGGTCGATTGAACCTCTTGAGCAAATCATCCGGCCCCGACTCGATCACCCACGTTCGGAACTCGCCGAACTGCTCTATCTCCTGAGCACCCTCGGTGTAGCGGATCGAGGAGTTGAGATCGACCTTCACCTCAGGACGCGGCGGTACGGTGAGCCGACGATATGCGCCGTAGCCTTCCCCTTCGACCAGTCCAAGTTCACGGAACACACCGAGGCCGGTAGAGACTCCTTTGTCGTTGAGCGCGGTCTTGGACCGACGACCCTTCACGAGATCCGCGAGTTCCTGGTTGGTGATCTCAAAAGACGACCCCTCTTTTTCTTGCAGGCCCCTGAGAACGAGATAGAGCGCGCCCAGATCCTCGCGAGCGGGAGCGCTGGAGGACAGAATCATCTCGTTGATGCGCCCGTCCTTTACCCCGAACAGCGGATGCACCCGCGACGGCGCACCGTCACGGCCTGCGCGACCGCACATCTGGTTGAACTCAACGCTGTTGAACGGCAGGTGGTAGAGCGCGACATGTCGCACGTCTGGGATGTTCACACCCTCACCAAATGCGCTCGTAGAGATGATGATCGAGATGTGGCTATCACGAAAGGCGCGCTCAACGGCATGCCGAGCGGACTTTGACAGCCCTCCGTTGTAGAACGCGACCCTATCGGCGACTTCCGGCACACGCTTGCGAAGCATCTTGGCGATGCGAACCGACTGCTCACGTGAGTTGACGTAGACGATCATCTTCTCGCCCCGAGCGGCAACGGCCGCAAGGTAACCGTCCTTGTCATCACACCCCCTGCGATCCTCGAGTATGAGGTTCTCGCGCACGGTGGGATCGGTCACGAACGACTCGATGCGCAGGATCTCCGCGATCGTCTCAGTGGTGGCGTCGTCAGCAGTGGCGGTGACCGCAAGAACCACAGGATCACCCAACTCCTGAATGACCTCGGTCATCTTGGCGTAGGCCGGACGATGGCCCGCGCGGGCCATGCCCACGTGATGGGCTTCATCGATGACCAGGAAGCCGATACGACCAGTGCGCGCGAATCGAGAGCGATGACACTCCAGGAACTCCGGCGTGGTGAGAACCACGTCGAGCGTCCCCGCAGTCAGATCAGCGAACGCCTCGTCGCGGGCCCCTTGGGCCGTCTCCCCGGTAACGGTTCGAACACCCAAACCCAGTGCCGCGAATGTGTCCTCGAGATGGAACGCCTGATCCGCGACGAGTGCACGCAAGGGAAAAACCAAGACAGAAGCCTTGTTGTGAGCCAGCGCGGTGCGGGCGGCATGCAGATGGAAGATGAGTGACTTGCCTCGTCCCGTTGCCATGACGGTGAGGGTGTTCTCCCCAGCTGCCAGATGAGCCAGGGCTTGGGTCTGAGCCGCGTGCAGTCGCCCGTCGCCAATGAACCTGCGGGTCAACTCTGCGTCCAGTTCATCGGGAGAAAGTGCTGTCAGTGCCTCGCGGTCGGCCGCCAAGACCTCCGGATCAGACTCGTCTCCGCCTGCGTCACGACGCGACACGAGCACATTAACACCGAGACTCTGTCCGTCCTGCCCTCCGGTGACATCCGTGACCTCCGCGTCGTACTCGACTCCGGCGTCCAGCACCGGCGAAAGCACCGCCGCAAGGCGACGATTCAGAAAGCCGACCTGTACGCCGCGCGCATCGTGCACTGCACAGGCGTTCGCGTCGTAGGCATTGTCCGGTTCACGCACCAGACGCAGCGGGGTTCCCGGCTCCAATCCTGCGATGACATCCTGGCGTCCCTCGAACGTGACCCCCGCGAGCTTGGTATGAAAACTGGGGGCATCTTGGATACCCGCGTACTCCTCACGGGCAAGAATCTCGTCGGCGTGCTCGAAGAGGTCGTTCACGAGCTCGGCTGCCGGAGCATATCCGGAGGCCTCACGCAGATGGAAGTCCCTCACAAGGAGCTGCACGCGCTTGCGGCCACGCCACTCGTCCGCCTCGATCTGGAACGCGAGGTCGACCGCCGCGTCACGATCCGACAACTCCTGGATGTCGCGACACCTGAAGGCGATCGCGCCAACGGAAGTGACTCCATCGTATGCGGTGAACTTAAGGTGTGCGCTCTCCTTGCCCACTTTTTGGCGCCCATTCATGAAAACGCCGTTGGCCGCGAACGTGGGCTGGGGATTTTTGTGACCGAAGGGCTGCAGGAGCGCGAGTTCGGAGGCCAACTCGAGGCTGACCTGCTCCAGTTCGATCGCGGCATCGATCTCGCGCTTCACAACAAATGCCTCAGCTGGCAGCGTGGCCATATGACTCAGAAG
>DFBG01000009.1:2918-3069 GCA_002367305.1 Actinobacteria bacterium UBA3086
GAATCTGAGCACCAGATCCGAGCACTCGCTGATCGCCGCGTGAAGATCGACATCACCCACCGACCGTGCCGAGCCCTTGGCAATGCCATCCTCGACCGCGAACAGGAACACGGGAATGCCGTACTGTCCCACCAGCCGAGAGGCCACGATA
>DFBG01000152.1:0-6026 GCA_002367305.1 Actinobacteria bacterium UBA3086
GCGGCGACCTCGGTGTCGGTGCCCAGAGAGCACTTGTAGCCGAACTGCTCAAGGTAGCGGCTGTTGATGCCGTAACTGGAGATCTCACCGTTGTGGACGATGGACCAGTCGAGCAGCGTGAAAGGATGCGCGCCGCCCCACCAGCCGGGCGTGTTCGTGGGGAACCGGTTGTGGCCGACCCACGTGTGAGCCTCGTACTCCTCGACCATGTAGTAGTGGCCGATCTCCGAGGGGAAGCCGACGCCCTTGAACGCGCCCATGTTCTTGCCCGACGAAGCCACGAAGGCACCGTCAACGCTGGAGTTTATGAGCATGACCGTGTGGACGACGAAGTCCTCGGCGCTCATGTCGCTCGACTCGAGTTTGTGTGGATCGGGAGCCAGGAAGTAGCGCCACAGCAGCGGCGCGTCGGCGATGCCCTTGACCGGGCGGGTCGGCATCGGCTCGGCCAGATCGACCACGAAGTACTGGTCAAAGACAGCCTCAGCCTCTTCCTTAGCCTTGAGGTCGTGGAACATCATGTGGAACGCGTAGTGGTCCGGGAACTCCGGGTAAATGCCGTAGCCGGCGAACCCGCCTCCCAGGCCGTTTCCGCGGTCACGCTGGACGGCCATCGCACGGATGGCGTCTTCGCCACTCATGAGAGCGCCGGACTCATCGCAGATTCCCATGAGGCCGCAGCCGCCATGGATCTTGAACGATGCCTCCTCGCGGTAGCGGGGCCTCTCGCCGACACCGGCTTCGTCGCTCAGCGACGGCAGGCGGTCGACGGGCATCCGCTCCAATAGCGGTTCGAAGGTCATTGGCTACTCATCTCCCTGATCTTCAGTGCCTGCATCGGCATCGGTATTCATCAACTTGGCGATGGCGTCTCCGCCAGTGGCAGGCAGCGGTCCGAGGCCAAGCTTCTTGCGTGCCGAAGCACGCGGCTTGCCCAGTACGCCGCCTTCCATGAACGAGTCATACGCACCCGTAACGGACTCGGGCCCGTTGCCCTTCTCTATAGCGAGCTCCTTGAGCTTGCGGAACGTGTCGGCCATGCCAATGTCGGAATGACAGAGCTCCTGACACGTGTAGCACTCAAGGCACTTCCACAGCTGGTTGCTCTCGAGCACCTTGTCCAAGTCGCCTCGAATGAGATCGCCAATGATCTCGGTGGGCTTGAATGTGGTGTCGACCTTGCAGACGGGGCAATCGTCCTTGCACGCCCCACAGGAGTAGCACCTGCCCAAGAGCGAGACATCGAAATGCTCGGCGAGATCATCCTTGTCGGCGGCACGGGAACCCCAGCGCTCCAAGAACGGATCCACGCTCACGCGATGCATGTCCAGACCGATCTCCTCGGGCTCATGGCCGTACGTGAGCGCGATGAGTTCCGAGAGATACAAGACGGGAACGTGGATGTCCTCTTTGGCGCGCTGCAGGGCGGCCTGATTGAGGTCGAACTGCTGGAAACAGCTGGGGCACACGACGACGAGCGCATCGACCTCGTTGTTCTGCAGGTCAACGAGCTTGCGACGGGCGAACGCGAGCGAACTGTCACGCTCGCCGACACGATCGAGCGCGCCGCCGCAGCACTGCATCTTGGTGGTGTAGTCGATGACCCGTGCGCCGAGCGCGGTGATGAGACTCTCGACCTTGGTGGGGTGCAGCGGATCGTCCCAACGCACGGCCGGCTGCGGACGGAGCAGATGGCATCCGTAGTGCACACCGATGCGCATTCCCCAGAGCGGCTTCTTCACGCCTGAGGCGATGAGCCCGTTGCCCATGGAGTCCACGAGCCACTCGGCGAAGTGCGTGATATCGAGCGCGCCATCGTAGTGCAGGCCCTCGGTGGCAAGACGCTCGTTGATGATCTCGCGCTCGCGCCAATCGGTCCTGAGATGACTGCTGGCCTCCTTGAACGTGGAGTAGCAGCCGTTGCACGGCGTGACGAGGTTGAGTCCGGCCTTCTCGACGATGGCCAGGTTGCGCGCAGCCGCCGTATAGAAAGCGTCCTCACTGTTGGCCTTGACCAGCGTGCCCTCCGGGCAGCAGGTATGGCCCTCCAACTCATGAATGCGAGCCCCAAGATCATCGAAGACGATTCTCGTCGCCTTCTCAATGAACGGGAAACGCGCAGGGATCGTGCATCCCCAGAAGACCGCGAAATCCTTCATCACTATCGCCCTTCACCAGAAGAACACTGCCAGGAGAAACGAAAAACGCCCACCACGGACCACGAATGGTCGGGCGAGCGTCATTGCTCGTTCATATCTCATTGGGCACAACAGCGTGCCGTGGGCGGTATTCTAGCACGCCTCGGGCCACATGCGAAAGCACACACGAAACGCCGACGAAACCCGGAGTCCCTTTACTCGCCCTCAGCCTCGGCCGCCAGAATGATCGCTTCAGCGACCTTCCTGAGCGACAACCGCTTGTCCATGGCGAGCTTCTGCAGCCGCTTGAACGCGTCGGGCTCCGCGAGCCCCTTGGCCATGAGCACACCCTTGGCGCGGTCGAGCAGCTTGCGCGTCTCGAGACGCTCGGAGAGATCATCGATCTCGCGCTCCAACGTGCGTGTCTCGTCGAAACGCGACAGCGCGACCTGCATGGCGGGCAGGATGTCCGGCTTGGTGAAGGGCTTGACCAGATACGCCATGACCCCAGCCTCAACTGCAGAATCGATATAGCTCCTTTGCGAGAAGGCCGTGACCATAACCACCGGCGCGATACCCTCTTCGCCGATATGCCCTGCCGCTTCGATACCGTTCATACGCGGCATCTCGATGTCCATGAACACGATGTCGGGACACAGTTCACGCGCATGCTCCAGCGCCTCGACGCCGTCGCGGGCCTCGGCTATTACGGTGTGGCCCTCCTCCTCCAACATCTCGCGCAGATCCATGCGGATGAGTGATTCGTCCTCGGCGATGAGTACGCGCATCTCTCAGCCTTTCCGTGATGCGGGAGCGTCAAGTGGGACACGCACGGTGACCGTGGTGCCACGTCCGCCGCTGAAAGTCAGTGTGCCGCGAAGGTCGTCGCGCACGAGGGTCTTCACAATTGCGAGGCCCAAGTTGGACCCCTCCTCGGGGTCGAAATCTTCTGGCAGTCCGATTCCGTCATCACGCACGGCGAGGATGAGCTCCTCGGGTAGGCGTCGCAGCTGAACTGTGACTTGCCCCCCCGCACTCTCCGCGAGACCATGCTCGATCGCGTTGTGTACCAGCTCGGCGATCACGAGAGCGAGCGATGTGGCGACCTGCGCCGGAACGTCACGGGACGCCCCCTCGACCACCACCTCGATCTCGTCGGCATCGCCGGCAAGACCTCGGTGAACCATATCGACCACGGTGCATGCGGCATCGGTGAAGTCCACCAGCTCCTGGGTGGAGGCCGCGAGCATGTCGTGGACGACGGCCATGGACGAGACCCGCTCGACCGCCTCGGCCAAGGAACGACGCGCCTCGTCGGTCTCCGAGCGACGCGCCTGCATGCGCAGGAGGCTCGCGACGGTCTGAAGGTTGTTCTTGACGCGATGATGGACCTCGCGGATGGTCGCCTCTTTGACCTTGATCTCCTGCTCGCGCCGACGGGCCTCAGTCACATCCTCGACGAGAACGAGAATGCCGCCAATGAGCGATATCGAGCGATAGCCGATCACGCGGTCTGAAACCTCGACCTCAATGGCGTGTGCGCCGGTATGGCCGATGACCGGGGCCACCGCAGTGGTGCCACCGGGAAGCATACGAGCGTCCGTACCGGCGACTCCGCCCTCGAAACCGGCGAGTCTCATGATGTTGACCGCGTTGGGACTCGCGTAGGTGACCTGACCGTCGGACTCCACGCGCATGACTCCATCGCCTGCACGTCGCACCGTGTGGAACGGGCTTCCGTCAGCGACTTCACAGAGCGGGCCGTCGCGCAGAATGGTGAGCAGATCCTCGGCCGACCGCATGAACACGGTCTCCATGGTGCCGGGCGCGTCGAGCACCTGCTGCACCATGTCCCTGACGATCACCGCAATGCATTCACCGCCGGAGCAAACCGGATACGCCGATGTCGTGTACGACATGCCGCGTGTGATGCGCCGACGATCCCCATGCACCGGCTCACCTGACTGAACCGCAGCGTAGATCTCCGGCTCCTCGTCCCGCAAAAGCGAACGGTCGACACGCGAGTGGGCAACGGCTGCCACCGCGGTCATGGGCCGAGCATCGGCGCGCACAACCAGATCGCCCGCCTCATTGAGAATGGCGAGCGCAACATCCCCGTAGCCTAGGTCGGCCACGAGCTGCAGATTCTCAGCGACGTTGTCCAAGTGCGCGGACACGTCGTATGCATCGGCGTGTGTCATGTGTCGAGTATACCGCCGAGGAACGACATATTCTCGTCGGCACGGTGCGCACGGGGCAGGCGGCGAATCCGAATCAGCCGCGAGTCACCAGATATGCGATGAGCGCGACTGCGAAGCCGGCGATGAACGAGGCGATCATGATGCCCAGCGTCTTGGAGTAGCCCTGGGTGGTACAGCACCCCGCCTCATCCATACGCCTGATCGACGGGAACAGCCTCCAGAAGAACGAGAGTATCGACAGGATCAGCGCAACGACCGTGAGCATCTTGGTGGTCTCGCTGCCCGTGGCCAGAATGACCACCAGCAGCGCGACGAAAATGAGCTTGGTTCCGGCCACCCAGTTGATCAGATATGTGACCAGCGCGTGGATCTCAGGGTGCTCCTTGGACTCCTCATACGCCGAGAAGACACCGATGCCGTTGCCCCTTGTGCTGCCCGGCGCGAAGTACAGCGTCATGATGTTGAGTGACTCCAGAACGAGGAACACGATGATCGCGATCGACAGAATGTCCATGTGGTCTCCAAGCGAGGTTCGTGAGAAGGACGTCTGACAGGACCCTTCATGCTCAAGAATGAGTTGCAGTCATGCCAGTTGCCATTCTAGCGTTTGATTCCTCCGCACATGGCGCATCTCTTGTGACCGGTCACCTCCCCGGTTTGAGATCTGTATCGTTTGGTGATATAACGTACAACGATATATCGACTCCCGATATAGTTCCCTGCCGAGGAGACCACGCTCATGCCCACCGCCACACCTGGCCCGCTGACCGAGACGGTGTTCTATATCCTGCTTGCGCTCTCGACCCCCCTTCATGGCTACGGAGTCATGCAGAGAGTGAGTGAGTTGTCCGAAGGCCGCGTGAGCATTGGCCCGGGCACGCTGTATGGCGCGTTCACCTCTCTCACTGAGAAGGACTGGATCGTCCCCGTGGTCGGCGCCGCGAACGATCGCAAAAAGGAGTACGTCCTCACCGATCTCGGACGTGATGTCGTACACGCAGAACTCGTTCGGCTCGAGGAACTGCTGCGCAACGGGCGCACAATCGCGAATTGGAGTACACGATGAGCACAGAGACCGTCCGCAAACTGTACTGGGACTTTGAGAAAGAGGAGCGCTGGCTGAACGAGATGGCCGAGCGTGGCCTCAGCCTTGTGAGCTACCGCTGGGGCACCTACGAGTTTGAGAAGAGCGAGCCCGGTGAGTGGGTCTATCGCATTCAGTTCCTCGACGAAGACGCACGCACGCAGAAGAGTCGCGAGTACATCGACTTCGTGACCGAGACCGGTGCCGAGCGCGTGACCACCTATCGGCAATGGGTGTACTTCCGCAGGCTCGCGACGCAAGGTCCCTTCGATCTCTTCTCGGACCTCGACTCTCGCCTCGGCCACTACAAGCGGGTGTCCACCTTCTATGGCGCGATGACCGCGATCCTCTCCATGCTCATGGTCACGGTGCTTGCCAGGATCGTGGGTATCATCGAAGAGGCTTTCGGTGAGCTTTGGGGACTGCCGATCTTCATCGTCTACCTCGTACTGGTGCTCGTCTTCTTCACTCAGACGCTACGGCTCACCAGACGGGTGAAGGCGCTCGAAGCGCGTCGCAAGATCGAGGAGTGAGCGGGCTCCTCTCCCGCGACAGGCCCGCCCAGGACCAAGATCAGCCAGCACTCACATCGATGAATACATC
>DFBG01000152.1:6042-6673 GCA_002367305.1 Actinobacteria bacterium UBA3086
GCAGCCTCCCACTCCTTTCGAGTGGCGGGACCGTTCATCTCTGAATCGCCGACGAAGTACACAAAGACCAACTCGGTCGGAACGTTGTTGAGTTCCTTCATGAGATACGCGTGTGCCAGCCGATTCGCGTACTGGTAGTGATCGGTACACCAATCGATATCCGGATCCACGTCGAAAGCCGCTTTGGTCGCCGCGAATGCCTTCTCGATCATGGCGCGACTCTCTGGGGAGCTCGCCTCACAGTTGGACGACATCTCGGAGACGTGCGACTTGGCCTCAATGAGAATGCTCGCCCCATACGAGGCATGTGCGAGGCCGTCCCAAACAGGCCCACCCGCAGGCCAGAATGTATCCAGAGGACGCGTGGTCAACTCAACACCGAGACGATCGAGATAGGCGGCGTCTCGATATTCGGCGAAATCGTCCCCCGCAAGCGGCGACAGCCACTCAAGCGTGCCGAATCCCACTGCGGAATCAAGCTTGCCTGGAGCGGTCTCCACAAGGTGCTGCAACCAGTGCTGTGAACCCTTTGCAGCTTTCTCCTGCTCTATGCGTCCCAAGATTCGCCTCCATAGTCTGCTTGATACCTAGATCGTCATCAGCTTTCCGTTGGCCCAGAGCATCCCCTTTA
>DFBG01000152.1:6694-10375 GCA_002367305.1 Actinobacteria bacterium UBA3086
CCTCAGGCCGACGAGCCACCTCGCCCTTCCCGAACACTCCAGGCACCAAGAGATCCTCGATGACCTCATAGCCCAGCGCCTCCAACGGCATCCGCATGGCCTCGAGCGCAAAACCGGCATCGGCGACGTCGTTCTGCTCCGACACAGCGACAACAAGCGCCGTGCGCCCCTGGTTCGAGAGTACGCTGCGCCAAGGACCCGGCCTGGGGTTCTCGAATTCGTAGAAGCAGTACAGACGGTCGATGAAAGCCTTCGTCCACGAGGTGACGTTGTAGTTGTGCACCGGCGAGATCAGAACGAGACCCTGCGCCCGGAGCAGTTTGTCGTAGATGGGGGTCATCCCGTCGTCGAACTGGGTGCATATGCCGCTTTTGCGACACCGTTCACACCCAATGCATCCCGAGAATTCGTGCTCGCTCAGGTTCACGATCTCTGCATCCAGCGACGCGCTCGTGACCTCTTGAGCAATGTGCTTGGCGAGCGTGTCGGAGTTCCCTCCCAAACGAGGGCTGCCGGATACGATCAGCACGAAGGGATCAGGTGTTGATATCTCTTGTTTGATGCTCATGAGTTCTTCCCTTCTGTGGAGCCGACCACAGCATAGATATGTCACCCGCCGAGACTCAGGGCGATCAGCGTCTGACCTACATAGTACGACGGCAGCCCCAAAAGCTTGTTGGCGAACATGGGGCTGCCGAAACGTTCTCTGCCGACCGCCACGTCCGACGCGACCACCAGCACTACTCCGCACACCAACAGCGGTGCTCGATACGAGATCCCGGTCGCGATACCTGTTGCCAGCATCGCTGAGATTGCGATGATGTAGCCGCCAACGGCAAACCGCATGTTCGCCGGAAGGCGTTTACGCAGGACGAGCCATGCTCCTACCGCCACGAGCGCGCCCGCAGGGGCCGTCGCCACAAGCCATGCGCCGGTGCCACGGAAAAGGAATGCGGCAGAATACACACAGTGAGCGAGCGCGAAGCAGGAAAGGCCGACGAGGAACGTTCGTTTACCGCTGAAGCCCAAGGCGATGTCGCCCGCCGCTGCAAGACCCAGTGCGCCCAAGCCAACTGCGCTCCATGTGGCCCCCAGGGCACCGGACGCCAGCGCCACTGCGATGAACCCCAGCGACGCTACGGCTTTCGAGGCTATGTAGAGTCGCGGCATCTCCCTGCGGGTCGAAACGAGAGCGGTCACGACCGCAAGTCCTGTCAACAAAACGAAGAGGCCTGATGGAGTCATAGACGATCTATTGCCCTTTCATCGATAGATACCGGGCCGCACCGTGATATCCACATCAACCCCATATCGTGCAAACAACGACTCGATTAGCTGCTCTTTTGCCAAACGATACGCCGACATCTCACCGCCCTCATGAGCCTCCTTGAGTTCGTTGTAGAGCCGCAGTGCCTCAGGGTTGGATATGAGTATTGATTTGAACCCACGAAAATGGCGATCGTGAAACTCGCCGGTCACGCACAGCTGGACCGCTGTAGGGACCCCGGAGTCTGCAAAGTCATACTCGGCATAACAGTCCGTCGACTCGTTCCGTGGACTACAGGCCAGCGCGGCATCGAGCACGAATTGCGCATTCTCGAAATCCGCACGATCGACCCGAACCAAGATATCCAAGTCTCCCTTGGTGGCAGACCCAGGAACTGCCGTACTCCCCACGTGCTCCACCGCAGCAAAGGGAACTAGAACGAACAGTGCCGCAGCAGCCCGTTCGAACTCCTCATGGAATGAGCGTGTGTCTGACGGCACAAACAACAATGTCTCGCTCCCCTCCTACCTCCAGAGCAGCGTAAGCACTAGCGATACAAGGCTCAGGCAGAGCGCGACACCCGATACGATGAAGAACTTCATCGCCCTGCTGTTGAGACGATCGCCCGCAGCCGCGAGCTCCTTCAGCTGCACCGCGAGTTGCTCGACCAGTACATTCTGATCAGCCTCGTGACGCTCGAGCGACGAAACACGCCCCTCAAGAGCTGTTGCAGCATCAGCCTTCCCCGCTGCCGTGCCCTGACCCTTATCGGGGATTCCGGAGGACAGGAGCTTGGAGCCCTCTACCAGACCCGTGACGATTTTCGCGATGGTTCCGAACTGAACTGCCATGTCGCCTCCGTTGTAGGACCTACCTACCGTGAAACAGATGAGCTGTCGGGCACAGCGATCCACCTGCTCGCTAGTCTAGTTTGCGCGCGGCCGTGTCTGTTGAATTCGTCGGTTAGACCGCAGAGGGCGCTCTGAATACGTAGATCGCCCAACCAAGTGTATCGCGTCCCCAGCGTACTCGCTGAACGGTACTGCGAATGGGGCCGGACCAGAGGCTGAATTCGCCTCGTCTTGTCGAGCGTAGCTCGCAGGCCTCATTTTGTCAGTGTAGAAGCGCGTGTTGGACAAGCCGAATGACCGGCGCCAAGTGTTAGAAAGCCCAAGTACACTCGGCTCCGTATTGTTCGTAGGAAATCGCCTCGCCACTGAAGGTCCCGCTCACGAAGGAGCCGACGTCGTTGAGTGTGGTGACAGTACCGGACACGTCTGTATCCGTTGCCCAAGCAATTATCTCGACCCGAGCGACCAGAGAACCGGACGGACTCTCGAACACGTAGTTCGGACCGCTGTTGCGGACCAGAAGCACGGGGAAGTTCTCCACTGACCCGAAACTCAAGTCAGCGAAAGTACCGTCGTCGGTCGTGTGGATTCCCAGATAGCATGTCTCTTCGGTCCAGGAGTTTGGAACGCCGGGACCCCCGAGTTCCTGGTAGCGTAACGTACCCTTGTATGTCAGCCCCTCTGGCGCCATCACGGCTTTAGTTGTCGTTACAGGAGTGGTGTTCTGAGCGATACCCATCCCTTTATCAAGCCAAGTGGCAGGGTCTGTGCCGAAGAACCGCAGGGTCGCATACGCTCCCAACAGGATCGCCATACCCAAGACTATCCCCGCAGCTATCTTAGCTGCTTTTGACAGACCGACCGACGCGGTCGCAGCACCTCCCGGACCGAAGAGACCGGGAACCTTGGACGGCTTGACCCAAGTGTTTGTGCGCGGATCGAGCAACTTGTCGCCGCGACCTATCCGACCTCCGCGAGCGTGCTGAACAATCTGTTCCCAAGTGTATGGGCCATAGGTCTGACCGCCACGTGTCAGGTGCCAAGCGTTCTGTTGGGTAGGCTGCATATCATGAGTCTACCAAGTAAATGGCCTGTCTAGGTCCGGTTCAGCAGACCCAAGACATGAGGACAAGCGTTCGCACTTGGCGTGAAGGCGAATTCAGATACTAAGTGCACCACCCCGCGAGCGCGAGGGCGAGGTCTTTCGATGCGCCGGATCGCTTCGGAGCTCGGACGGGCGCGCACGACGATCTCGCGTGAGATCGCCCGCAACAGCTGCAACGACGGAACCTACAGACCATTCAAAGCATCACATCGCACTCGGGGCCGCCGGTCGAGATCGAGGCNNCAACGCACGGATCACCGTCGAGAAGTGGCAGGTCGTCGATCGCTACCTGCGTATGGATTGGAGTCCTGAGCAGGTATCCGGCTTCTTGCGAGCCGAGGGCCTCATGCGCATCAGTCACGAGTCGATCTACGTCCACGTCTGGCACGACAAGGCGCGAGACGGGGATCTGTGGAAACATTTGAGGCAGTCGAACAAGAAGGCACGCAAGCGCTATC
>DFBG01000101.1:0-695 GCA_002367305.1 Actinobacteria bacterium UBA3086
GACGCACGCTACTCGATCAGAACGAATACCTGCGGTTCACTCACCGCTGAGAACATCGGCGAGGAGGTCACACTCGCAGGCTGGGTTCACCGGAGACGCGATCACGGTGGCCTGATCTTCATCGATGTGCGCGACCGTACCGGTCTCGTGCAGTGCACCTTCGACCCTGATGCATCAGGCGAGGCGTTCGTGTTCGCTGAGACCGTCCGCCCTGAGTGGGTACTCAAGCTCTCTGGTGTAGTGCGTCATCGCCCCGAGGGTACCGAGAACACCAACATGCCCACGGGCCAGGTCGAAGTCGTCATCTCGTCGGTCACCGTGCTCAATCAGTCGGTGACGCCGCCGTTCGAGATCGAGGCGGGGATCGAGACCGACGAGGTCACGCGCATGAAGTACCGCTACGTGGACGTTCGCCGTCCCGAGGTATTCGCTGCGTTGCAGCTCCGCGATCGCGTCACGCAGCGCTTCCGCAAGTCGCTTGAGCATCGTGGCTTCATGGAGGTCGAGACACCGATCCTCACCAAGTCCACGCCAGAGGGCGCACGTGACTTCATCGTGCCGAGCCGCATGAACGCAGGCAAGTTCTACGCGCTTCCGCAGTCGCCGCAGCTCTTCAAGCAGTTGCTCATGGTCGGCGGCATTGAACGTTACTACCAGATCGCCCGTTGCTTCCGCGATGAGGATCTCCGTGCCGA
>DFBG01000101.1:713-1288 GCA_002367305.1 Actinobacteria bacterium UBA3086
GCCATGATGGAAGAGATCATGCATGAGGTCATGAAGGAGGCTGGCGTCGATCTTCAGGTCCCGCTGCCGCGTATGACCTGGGCTGATGCCATGGACAACTACGGCTGCGACCGTCCCGACATGCGCTTCGGTATGAAGCTGCACGCGGTCACTGACATCTTCGCGGAGTCCTCGTTCAAGGTATTCGCGAGCGTCGCCAAGTCCGGTGGCAGCATCAAGGGTATCAACGCCAAGGGTGCCGGCGACTGGAGTCGCGGCAAGATCGACGCCCTCAATCAGGTCGCGCTGGACGCGGGCGCCAAGGGCCTCGCGTGGGTCGCGTTCCCGACTGGTGGAGACGTGCGCTCGCCCATAGCCAAGTTCTTCACCGACGAGGAGATGGCCGCGCTTCGTGCGGAGTTCGACGTGGATCCGGGCGACCTCGTACTCATGGTGGCCGATTCGCACGACACCGCGAACGAGGTTCTGGGCGTCGTCAGGCTGCACATGGCCGATGCGCTTGAGATCAAACGTACGGGTTGGGCATCGCTCTGGGTCGTGGACTTCCCCATGTTCAAGTACGACGCCGAGGAAGA
>DFBG01000101.1:1303-3122 GCA_002367305.1 Actinobacteria bacterium UBA3086
GACGCGCTCGAGGAAGAGCCGCTCAAGGCACTTTCGTACAGCTACGACCTGATCATGAACGGCCTTGAGATCGGTGGCGGTACGTTGCGAATCCACAACGCTGACCTGCAGAGGCGTGTCCTAGATATCCTGGGCATCGACTCCGATGAGGCCGATGAGAAATTCGGCTTCTTGCTGGATGCGCTCGCGATGGGTGCGCCCCCACACGGTGGTATCGCGCTGGGCCTTGATCGCCTCATCATGCTGCTGGCCGGTGCGAGTTCGATTCGTGACGTCATCGCGTTCCCTAAGACGTCATCGGGTGGGGATCCACTCACCGGAGCACCGGATGTGGTCTCGCCTCGGCAGCTCAAGGATGTACATCTCAAGACAGACTGAGTCGTCGCGGCACGCGGCGTATTGTGGCTGAAGCCCGACACAGGTTACACTTGTGTCGGGCTTCGCCTTGTTCGTGGCCTCGGCAAAAGTTGGTAGAACCAACACTTCTTGAACGGGAGCTCCAGATCTCTCGGTGTACAGGTATCCCCCTCGCGGGGAAGCTGGAAACCGGGGTGAGGGCACCCACCTGCTGAGGCAGGTTCACCAAGTCGGACCACGGCAGGGCGGGGTTCGAAGTACCGCCGTCATGGAGGTAGCAATATGCGCAGACTAGTCGTAGCACTGATTGTGATAGTGGCCGCGTTCGCACTCGTGGGGTGCGGAGGAGGCGAAGAGGAGGCAGCCGCTCCGGCTGAAACCGCTTCTGCGCCTGCTGCTGCCGTAGCAGCACCAGCGGAAGAGGAAGAGGTGATTTCTGACACGCTGTCCCCACTTGAGGAGCAGGTTTTCGAGCCGTTCCCCACTGATTTCGAGTTCACTCCACCTGAGATTTCGAGCCGTCTTGACTCGGGTGTTCCCATGATCGTGTTCCTGAACGACGGGAAGCAGGATGTCACACTTGAGCAGACCACGATCATTGATGGCGTCATCGACGAGGACTATCGCGGAATCGTCGATCTCGTGAGTTTCGACGTTGGGGAGTACCTGACGACTGAGACGTCGGGGACCATCACGATCGATTCTGCGTTCGATGATGATGAGGTTGCGCGGTGGGCCATCGCTCTCGTTCAGAGACTCGAGGTGGGCTTCACGCCCTATATCGTGGTCGTGGATGAGTACGGCTACATCACGTGGCGCAATAGCGGACTCGTCGACGCCAAGACGCTCAGCTCACAGCTCATACGTGCCACCTCTCCCCACTAGGGAAGCCGCCTGATAGGACCGCATCGGAGGCGACCGGTCGTGGATTCGCTGTTCTCTGATAGCGCCCAAGAGGCGCGACGCGTTGTCGCACCCTTAGCGGCGCGCATGCGCCCGCGAACGCTCGATGAGTACGTGGGTCAGGATTCGGTGATCGGTGCGGGTACAGTCCTGCGTGCGGCGATTGAATCCGATACGCTCTCGTCACTTATTCTGTACGGTCCAGCCGGCACGGGAAAGACGAGTCTCGCGCGAGTTATCGCGAACATGAGCGCGTCTCATTTCGCAGAAGTCTCCGCAGTTTCATCCGGCGTCAAAGACCTTCGCGCGGCCATTGAGGCGGCCGAGGATCGTCTCGCCATGTCGGGGACTCGTACCATTCTGTTCATCGATGAGATCCATCGTTTTTCAAAGTCGCAGCAGGACGCGCTCCTGCACGCGGTCGAGGACCGCCTCGTCGTGCTTGTGGGTGCCACGACGGAGAACCCGTTCTTTGAGGTCAATGCCCCGCTCATCTCCCGTTCGCGCGTCGTGGAACTGGAATCACTCTCCGATGATGACGTGCGCGCCATAGTGCGTT
>DFBG01000160.1 GCA_002367305.1 Actinobacteria bacterium UBA3086
CGCGTAGAATCGGTCGACAAGCGAGAGCATCAGATTTCGAGCCAGGTCGGTCAGATCCAGAAGCGTGAGAAGGATCTTGAGGAGCTTATCGAGCAGGAGACCGCGCGTCTTCAGTCACTTGCCGGAATGACGGCAGATGAGGCACGCGAAGTCCTGATGGGCCGCATCAAGGAGGACGTCAACCGCGATGCGGCGACGTATATCCGTGAGGCCGAGTCCCGGGCACGCGAGGAAGCGGACAAGAAGGCCCGCAACATCGTGGGCATCGCCATCCAGCGTGTTGCTGCAGATCATACTGCCGAGTCCACTGTGTCCGTCGTTCATATTCCCAGCGACGACATGAAGGGCCGTATCATCGGCCGTGAAGGACGCAACATCCGGGCATTCGAGCAGATGACCGGCATCAATCTCATCATCGACGACACGCCTGAGGCCGTCGTCCTCTCCAGCTTTGATCCGGTCCGGCGCGAGTTCGGCCGCATCGCGCTTGAGAGCCTCATCGCCGACGGACGTATCCACCCTGCACGCATCGAGGAGATGTTCAACAAGGCTGAGGCTCAGGTCACCCAGCAGGTACATGAGGCGGGCGAGCAGGCAGCGTTCGACGCCGGTATTCCCAGCCTTCACGCTGAGCTGATCCGCACGCTCGGTCGACTCAAGTACCGTACGAGCTACGGTCAGAACGTTCTCAATCACAGCCTGGAAGTCTCGTATCTCGCCGGCGTCATGGCCGCCGAGCTCGGGGTGGACGTCGATCTCTGCAAGCGCGCTGGTCTGCTCCACGATCTCGGAAAAGCTATCGATCACGAGATCGAGGGCCCGCACGCTGTCATCGGTGCGGACCTGGCCCGTCGCATGGGCGAGCCCAAGTCGATTCTCCACTGCATCGAAGCGCACCACGCCGATGTCGAGCCCGCCACCGTGGAAGCCGTCATCATTCAGGCTGCGGATGCAATATCCGCTGGTCGTCCCGGCGCACGTCGCGAGACACTTGAGAGCTACGTAAAGCGTCTCGAGAAGCTCGAGGCCGTGGCTGAGTCACACAAGGGCGTGGAGAAGTGCTACGCCATGCAGGCCGGTCGCGAGATACGCGTCATGGTCAAACCGGACCAGATCAAAGACACTGACGCGGTCGTTCTCGCTCGCGATATCGCCAAGCAGATTGAAGCTGAGCTTGAATACCCCGGACAGATCAAGGTCATGGTTATTCGCGAAAGCCGCGCGATCGACTACGCAAAATAGTCACGAAGCACCAAGTTGCGTGCAGCAGGTAGAATGTACATGGCTACCAGCCATGAGAGGAGGGGCCGCCGAGCGCGGTCCCTCCTTATTGTCCGACCGCAATTGCCCGATCAGGCCAGATGACGCAGTAGTAGACTGGGGACCATGAGCGACAGCGACCGACTTCTGAACTTCGTGAGTTCCGTTTCCGGCGAGGACTTCCTCAAAGTCGAGGAGAACCTAGGGGACGGATTCGTTCGGCTGCGCATCAGTGAAGCCGAACGCCGTCAGGCGAAGCACGATATCCGCAGCTTCGAGGACATCGTGGTCGAACTCCTGCGCAACTCTCGTGACGCCCGGGCCCAACGGATCTTCGTAGCGAGTTCCCGCGACGGCGACACCCGCAGTTTCACCATCGTGGATGACGGCGTCGGTATTCCTGAGTCTCTCCAGGATCGAGTATTCGAACCCCGCGTCACCTCCAAGCTCGAAACCATGGTCATGGACAAATGGGGCGTTCATGGTCGCGGAATGGCGCTCTATTCAGTACGGACCAACGTCGTCTCGGCACGAATCACGTGTTCCGCAGAGCACAAGGGGACTGCTCTCACGATAACTTCGGACACTGAACTCCTCAGCGAGCGTTCCGATCAGTCCACGTGGCCTGCGGTGGAGCGCGACGACGAGGGAACTCTCAAGGTCACTCGCGGGCCACACAACATCATTCGTCGTGTCTTGGAATTCGCCGTGGAACATCCTCAGATTCGCGTCTACCTCGGCACTCCCGCTGAAGTGCTTTCAACCCTACACAGTTGTGCCCGTGAGGAACTGGACACCTCAGAGATGCTCTTCTGCGACGACAGTTCAGTCTTGCCCGTATGGCAGCGGGCAGCCGTGAGCTCTGATGCTGCAGAACTCGTGCAGGTCGCCGACGAAATCGGTCTATCCATTTCTGAGCGCACCGCGCATCGCATCCTCGCTGATGAACTCTGCTCACTGGAGACCGTTCTTGTCCAAGCAAGGCCCGATGAGGATGAGCCTGGGCCCAGCGGTCCCGAACCGGACATCTACCGTGACAGGCGAGGTCTACGCATCCATCACACGGACATGGACGCCTTCAAGCATGAACTGGAACAAGCATTCGACACGATTGCGGAGCGCTACTACGTGCACCTCAAGGGTGAGCCCAAGATCACGGTCAGGAAAGAAGGTCTACAGGTGCGCTTCGATATCGAGAAGGAAGAGTAGGCCATCTGCGGCTGACTCCTCTTCCTCGCCCCTGCCCCAATATCCTTTGTGCGCTATAATGAGATTCTGAGCAATAAGTAGACGCACCAAATGCAGCAGTAACCGTCACACCATCCACCCTCGGGTGGCATCACAGCAACTATTAAACAACGGAGGAATCCGTGGAGATTCTCAAGGTATCAACCAAGTCCAATCCCAACTCCGTCGCAGGCGCGCTCGCTGGCGTAATTCGCGAGCAAGGCGCAGTGGAAATGCAGACAGTGGGCGCAGGAGCACTCAATCAAGCCGTCAAAGCGATCGCAATCGCTCGTGGCTTCATGGCTCCCGCAGGAATCGAGCTCACCTGTGTTCCCGCCTTCGCGGATATCCTGATAAATGGCGAGGAACGCACGGCGATCAGACTGCTCGTCGAACCTCGGGATATGCACCACTAGTCCTCATTGGAGCGCCTCATGCCTGGTCCGGATCTCCACGTGCACAGTGTGGCATCCGACGGCTCCCTCACCGTAGAGCAGATCGTTTCCCAAGCACTCGAACTCGGCCTCAGCGGCCTGGCTATCACCGATCACGACTCGGTGGAAGCCGTTCCCCGTGCACTTGAAGCCGCTCGGAACTCTCAACTCCTGGTGGTTCCCGGAGTCGAGCTCTCCTCTGTCCACAATGGACACGATGTTCACATACTCGGCTACTTCGCCGATATGACCTCACGTCATTTTCGTGAACATCTCGACGACCTTCGCGTTGCGCGTGCGGCCCGAGCTAAAGCCATCGTCACCGAGCTGCAAAGCGCCGGCTACGACGTGACGCTCAATGACGTTCTCGATCTCTCGGATGGGGGAGCGGTGGGCAGGTCACACGTGGCCAGAGCTCTAGTTGCCGCGGGTCATGCGACAACGGTGGGTGACGCATTTCAGCGTCTGCTCGGCCGTGGCAGGCCGTTCTACGTGCCCAAGGATGTACGCAGTCCCCACGAAGTCATCGGTGTCATCCTCGACGCGGGAGGACTGCCCGTGCTTGCACACCCCGGTATCACCAAGGTGGACGGGCTCATACCCGATCTCGTATCCGCCGGATTGCGTGGGCTGGAGGCGTACCACGGCGAGCACGACGACAACGCTCGACGACTCTACGTCACGCTCGCGCAGGAGCACGGCCTTCTCGTCACCGGCGGATCGGACTTCCACAACGAGTCAGCCCCCGGCCCTGGCCTGGGTGGAGCCGACGTACCCGAGTCGGTGCTGAGCGCACTTGTCCAGGCCGCAGAACAAGCAGGATGCCCGGGACTGCCTGAAACGTGCGACATCCCGTGACCTCGACCCGTGCTACGATGTCGCGTCTATGAATACATACTTGATCCGCACCTTCGGGTGCCAAATGAACAATCACGATTCAGAGCGAGTCGCCGGCATGCTCGAGGCCCAGGGAATGCATCCTGTTCCAGAGCCTGAAAATGCCGACGTCATCATCTTCATGACGTGCTGCGTCCGCGAGAATGCCGACGAGCGACTCCGCGGGCAGGTGGCCTCCCTCAAGGTTCACAAGACACCCTCGGGAGGCGGGCCCCTCATCGCCGTTGGCGGGTGTATCGGTCAGCGCGACGGAGCCACCCTGCTCGAACAACTTCCCCACATCGACGTGGTGTTCGGCACGCACAACCTCGCGCATCTACCCGCACTTCTTGCAAGCGCGCACGAGCAGAGAGCGGCAGCCCACCCGGCACCTACAGTCGAGATCCTCGATTCCTCTACGGAGTTCGCCAGCGATCTTCCCAGTGTCCGCGAGCATCCCTGGCACGCATGGGTACCCATCACGGTCGGCTGTGACAACTTCTGCACGTACTGCATCGTCCCGTACGTTCGAGGCCGTGAACGCTCCCGTCCGCTTGAAGAGATAGTCGACGAGTGCGAACGCCTCGTTGCGGATGGAGTTCGAGAGGTCACGCTCCTGGGGCAGAATGTGAACTCCTATGGACGAGACCTCTACGGCGAGCCTCGTTTCGCGCAAGTCCTGCGCGCAGTCGCCGAAACGGGCGTGGACTGGATCAGATTCGCCACAAGCCATCCCAAGGATCTCTCGGATGACACCATCGCGGCCATGGCTGAACTGCCGCAAGTCTGCCGCAGTCTGCACCTTCCCGTTCAGTCTGGCTCCACACGGATACTTCAGGCGATGAACCGCACGTACACCCGTGAGCAGTACCTCGACCTCGTATCACGTCTCTACGCTGCGATACCCGACTTGGCTCTCTCAACCGATGTCATCGTTGGCTTTCCTGGTGAGACCGAGGAGGACTTCGAAGACACGCTCAGTCTCATCGAATCGATGCAGATCAACCAGGCGTTCACCTTCATCTATTCACCACGAGAGGGAACCCCCGCTGCACGCCTGAAAGATCGAGTGCCGCGCGACATCATCCAGACGCGATTCGATCGCCTTGTGGACCTCGTCCAGGAATCAGCGGGCCGAGGAAATCAGCCGCTCACCGGTACCCTGCAACGCGTCTTGGTCGAAGGTACATCCAAGCGCGATGAATCTATGCTCACGGGTCGCAACGAAGGCAACAAGGTGATCCATGCACCGCTTCTCGTCGGCCAGGGGATCGAGTCGCTTGTCGGCAAGTTCGTCAACATCCGAATCACAGACGCTCAAAAGTGGTTTCTCATGGGAGAGATTGAGGGAGATATCGCCTCGTAGGCGATTCAATCCTAGAGGGAGGGTGATTGGTGATGCATGAGGTTTTCGGCGTGATCGCGCCCCATCCGCCCATCATGGTCGAATCCGTTGGGGGCGCTCGATCGAACATCACATCCGCCTCCATCTCTGCGCTCGCGCACGCGCGGTCGCTCATGGAGGAGTTCGCCCCCGAAACGATCGTCATCATGTCCCCACATGCGCCCGCCGCGCGAGACGCCTTCATCATCGACGACTCTCCGGAACTATCAGGCAGCCTCGCCGAGTTCGGCGCGCCACAGACATCAATGACGTTCACCGGAGACCCTGAACTCGCTTCCGTTCTCCTCGATATGCTCGCGGATAGACACGTTCCCGCACTCTCGCGCGACTCTATCCCTTCAATGCATCCAGGCGTGCTCGACCACGGCGTTCTGGTACCCATGAGCTTCCTCGATCCTG
>DFBG01000003.1:0-4687 GCA_002367305.1 Actinobacteria bacterium UBA3086
CGAACCAACGTAGGCTTACGCCAACGGGTTTACAGCCCGTCCCCTTTAGCCACTCGGGCACACCCCCACAAAAAAATAGACCTCTGTGCGTTTTTCAAGTTGCTCAGCCCAGATAGGCCTACGGATAGTACTGCATCGGATTCGTGAGTGTCAACGACGACAACGGTGCCGGGCGTGCCTATTGACCCGGCAGGAGTCGCCCATACGCCGAAAGCCTACCTTCAGCCAGCGATATCCGCGAAAATCGAACCCACGGTCTTGATACCCGCCGAAGCTCCGCCGATGTCGCTCCGGGGGATAAGTCGATACCATGAGGCATGCTCCCCGACGGAGACAGGACGGGGCGTGTAGTTCTCATAGTGACCCTCGAACCAATTCCTGGTCTCAGCCATGGGCAGAATCAGCAACTGATCGCGATCCACCGCCAACTCCGAGAAGAACACCGCGTCCGGCTCAGATAAGAGCGCGGCGACCTCTTCTTCCGTCTGGGACAGCACGAGATAGTAGTAGTAGAGATCATCGGCCTCAGAGTTGAACATCCACCCGGGCTCGCGCGTCATATGGTTCGAGATCGACTCGAACGCGTAGCAGTCCATATCGGCGCGATAGAAGACCAGGTTGCGGTCGGCGATCTTGACCGCATCGGCTCCGAAATAAGAGTCCGACTTGACCTTGACCCGCCGACGTCTTCCCGCGTAACTGCAGTTGATATCGACTGGAGCGGAGGTGTCACCGGAACGGTTGACGGTCACCACATCGCGGTGACCCGAAGAACGCAGGAACTCTGAGATGATGCGAACCGCCACGGCCTGTAGCAGCGGTGCCCCCGAATTCGGATTCATATATAGCCCCTAGCGGCCGATGCGTTCGTCGGCGACACGAAGTCGACGGCTGAGCACCTCGAGTAGTTTCACGGCGATTGACGGGTACTTCTCTAGCAGGCTCTTGAAATCCCAACTTGAGAGCATGAGACATGTGGTGTGCTCGATGGAGCGGATCGTTGCCGAGCGCGGAGCCTGGTCCAGAAGCGACATCTCACCGAAGAAGTCGCCGGGACCGAACGCCCCGAGTGATGAACCATCTCTGAGTATCTCGACCCTGCCGCCGAGGATCATGTAGAACGCCTGCCCGGGAGTTCCCTGCGTCACGATGATCTGACCGGGCTGGAATGTACTCTCCTGTGCGACAGAAGCAACTGCAGTGATCTCATCGGACGTGCAGTTCGCGAACAATGGCACGCGCGCGAGAAAGGTCTCCTTGGACATCATCGCTCCCTATCGTCCGGATTCGACACATGACATCGGCATGTCAGCCGATTCCCTCATCGCCAGTCTACCGCATGGAACGACCTCTTTCGAAGTCATAGCAGACGTATCCGACAATTTCATGCAGAATACATATAGAGACCGACGCGCTGCGGAGGACGTATGTCACTGCTGCTCAACCTGTATCTCGGCCACCTGCTTGGAGATTTCCTACTCCAGCCGGGCAAGCTCGTGGCAGCAAAACGTCGAGGGATCATCGGCCTGCTCATTCACGGAGCCATCATCGGCGCCTGCACGGCCCTTATCGTATTCGAGGATCTCGGTGTGCTCTGGCCGCTCATTCTTCTGGCGATAGGCGCCCACCTGCTGATCGAGATCATCACGATCACCGCGAGGGCGAAAACTCGAATGAGCGGCCTCGGCATCTTCCTTATAGACCAGGCGATGCATATCTCATCACTCGTGCTTCTCACTGCAGTGGCCCAACCCCGCATCGACATCACACATATGGCCACGCTGGGCTTCGACCTGGAGCCGACTCAACTCGCCTTCGCGTGTGGACTACTCGCCGTGATGGTGATGGGGTCCATCTTGGTGTTCGAGACCGTTCGAGCGGTAGGGCCGACGGAGGAGGCTGAGATTCTCCCGTTGGATTCGGCTCGCGTCGCAGGCATGGCCGAACGTGGCGGAGCGCTTGCTCTCGCCATTCTCGTTTCTCCCCCCCTGTTGTTGGCGGCCTTCGTTCCCCGCGTTTCACTCGCCCTCACCAAGCGAGAAGGGCAACGCGCGAAACTCCTTATCGAAGCGGCAACGGGTCTGGCTTTCTGCATATTCGTGTACGCACTGATCGTCTGGGCAGCAAGCGCCACACAGATCTGAGAGATCTACCACCCTGAGGAGGAGAACCATGGCACGACGGCTCGCTGGACGAAAGAACGACGCGCTTCTCAAGTGGCTGCGAGCCTTCATCTTCACAGGGGCGGTCGCATGGGCCCTGCTCACCATGCAGTTCGATCCCCCTGCGGCGGCCATCGGTCTCGGCGCTGGCGTGGGTATCCTTGCGCTCATCAGCACCGGTATCGCCGTACTCGTCGCGATCATAATGCTCGCCGTGCCCATACTCGCTTCGGATCTGATCGTGGGTGCGGCCTTCCTGATAGTCGGATTCGCGGCCGTGCAGTACCTCTCACAGCAGAACGGCCGTCTGTTCCTTATCATCGCTGCAACCTTCGCGGCGGCTTCTCTGGGCCCGATCTGGGCCATCCCGGTCATCGCCGGCTATCTCCTGGGCTCATCAGAGGGCGCAATCGTTTCGCTTCTCGCCTGTTTGCTCCTCGAGGGAGCTGGACTGATCGGCGGTCATGAGGCGATCGGCGCCATCGTTGCGGGAGGGACGGTTCCGGGAGCGATCTCGTTCGGCGAGGCAAGCGCCATGCTCGGCTTTGGCTGGGTGAGTGACGCCGCAGCCTCCATCTCACCGAATACCCTGTTGGATACGCTGAGTGGAGTGAAGGATGTGCCCCTCCTCCTGACGCAACCCCTCATCTGGGCGGTTGCTGCGGGCGTGACGGGCTCCTTGCGTCGTGATATCGAGGACCCGAAGCGACCGGTCTTTGGGTTGATCGCCGCGGTGACCGGGAGCGCGATCGCGGCCATAGCCAGCATCGTAGCCATCACAATGCTGGGAACTGACGCTGATCTCCCGTCGTTCGCATTCGTCGCCGGCACGTCCCTGGGAGTCGCGCTCATCTACATCGGCATCTGGGAGTACGTATTCCCACCCCTGCCGCCCAAGCAGATCGCCCCTCGCGGCAGCGGGTTGTCCTCAATGCAAGCTGAGGACGCCGACGTCGACGACCTTCTCCGCCTGATCTCCACCGCCGAAGACGAGCTCTCCAGCAAGCACACGACCGAAGCAGTCGTGATGATCACGGACATGAAATCGTTCTCCAAAATGACCGAGGAGGACGGCAGCTTCCTGTCTGCCAAAGCGATCCAACGTCACCGCGACCTGCTGCTACCCGTGATCTCTCGACACGCGGGATCAGGCAAATCAACTGGAGGGGACGGTCTCGTCGCCTCCTTCAAGACCGCGTTGGACGCAACAGTGGCTGCTGCGGATATGCAGCGCACCTTGACCACCTACAACCGTGAGCACCAGACAGAACGTGAGATGTCGGTACGCATCGGCATCGCGGCCGGCGAGGTCGTTCTCGACAAGGGCGGGCGACCGTTCATCGGTAATGCGCTCAACATGGCGGCCCGCGTGATGGACCTCGGAGACGGTGGACAGGTTCTGGTCACGCGCGAAGTGAAGGATCTCGCAGGACAGGGCGTGCCCAAGAACCACTCACACGGAGCGTTCGAACTGAAGAACATCGCAGAACCCGTCGAAGTCTATGAGATTCTCTGGTCGGATGACGTGGAACCGATCGACCCACGCGGCCGCAAGGCCTGACGCCCAATGAGATAGCGCACGACGACGCCCCGACCGACGAATCGACCGGGGCGTTTTCTTGTAGCTGGAGCCGACGACAGGAATTGAACCCGCAACCTACTGCTTACAAGGCAGTTGCTCTACCGTTGAGCTACGTCGGCAGCGCGCACTATTGTACGCACAGAGCGCGGCTGTGCCAACGGTAGATTCAATATCGAACCGAGAATGGGCCCAACTCAGCACGCCCTACAACGATCGATCTGGGTCTCGATCTTGCGCTTTATGCGCTGCAGAGCATTGTCGACGGACTTCGCGTGCCTGCCCAGACGATCGGCGATCTCCTGATAGGAGTCGCCGTCCATATACAGACGAAGCACCCGCGCCTCAAATTCAGACAGAGCCTCAGAAAAACCTTTGAGGATGAAGTCCCCTTCCCAGGCCGAGATGACGATCTCAGCGGGATCGCAGACTTCGCGGGCGGCCAGAATGTCCGAAAGCACACGCTCTCCGTCATCCTCGGAACCAGCGGCGGGCCTGCTGAGCGAGACATACGTGTTGAGCGGAACATGCTTGCGGCGCGTGGCCGTCTTGACCGCGGTGATCATCTGACGAGTGACGCACAACTCAGCAAAAGAACGGAAGCTCGCTTGGCGCGAGGGATCGTAGTCACGAATGGCCTTGTACAGGCCGATCATGCCCTCTTGAATGACATCCTCGCGATCAGCGCCAACGAGGAAGTAGGAACGAGCCTTGCAGCGAATCAGACTGCGGTATTTTCGCACGAGTGCAGTACTTGCTTGTTGGTCTCCCGACTGTGCCGCGCGTACCAGGCCCAGATCGGTACCTCGCAGTGTTCCAGGCGTCATTTGGTCGAAACCCCCTTGTGCAAGCTGTCACAACCACTTCCCCGACTCTCCCCCGAGCGCAAGATGGGAAGTACGTCCCCGGCAGGACGCAGATACTGCTTACATAACGCAACGTACCT
>DFBG01000003.1:4844-5061 GCA_002367305.1 Actinobacteria bacterium UBA3086
TCGCGCCCACTCATCCAATTTGCGGCGAACATCGGAATCGATCCGCTCGGAAATCGTGCCCTTGAGATCACCGGATGCCGCGTGCCCGCTCATCTCCTGCGTGTCCTCTCGGAGTTGCGACGTCAGCTCCAGAGCGGACATTCGAGTGACACCGTCGCCGAGGACCGTCCACTGAGTGGTCGCGTCAGAGGTCGCCACCACGACTGGAACGCCATGC
>DFBG01000062.1 GCA_002367305.1 Actinobacteria bacterium UBA3086
AGGCAAGGGCCTCGTCTTGCAGGTCAAACCTAAAAGCGTTAGTCAGAACCTTTAGGAGTGGGGTGCTGCGTGGAGGACCACGACATCAAGGTATTCCGCGCTTTCGAGGAAAGTCTGCTCACCTCTGAGGTTCGTCGGTCGCCCGATCGACTCATGTCCCTGATCGCGGAGGATTTCGTTGAATTCGGGAGCTCGGGTCGCATCTTCGATCGCCAGGATGTGATCGACGCAGCTGGCGCACTCCCCGACATCTCGACCCCTCTCCAGGACTTCACAGCCACGTCGCTCTCTCCTACCACCGTGCTGGTGACCTATCGGAGCACGACACGGCAACTCGGCGGTAAGACACAGGATGCACTTCGGAGTTCGGTGTGGATGATGTCGGATCACGACTGGCATCTGATCTTCCATCAGGGAACGCGCGTCCCCAGCTCTGAATAGGAGATCCACCCGGTCGAAGCGATCGCTGGTCTGACTAACCCAGGTTTCGACCAGACAAGATAAGGCTGTTCGAGCTATGCTCGAATTGACGAGGCCTGAAGGCCTCATCTTGCAGGTCAAACCTAAACACGTTAGGCGAACACGCCTTCATCCCCCTCACTATTGACGCGTGTCACGTGACGCGTTACACTACTCGCATGATCAAGACCTTCGCTGACAAGCAGACAGAACAGTTCTGGGTGAGCGGCAAACTGCGTCGGCTACCGCCAGACATCGCGCGTCGCGCGCTACGCAAGCTCTCGGCCATCGACGCGGCGCCTGAGATCGATGTCCTGCGAGTGCCGCCAGGCAACCGGCTCCATGCACTGGATGGCGATCGGGCTGGGCAGCATTCGGTCTCGGTCAACGACCAATGGCGCATCTGTTTTCGGTTCGAGGATGGCGATGCGTATGACGTCGAGATCTGTGATTACCACTAGAAACGAGGTGTATTGGACATGAGCATCCCCAACACCAGGCAGCTTCAGCGCCGCCCCGTCCACCCCGGCGAGGTACTGCGCGAGGACTTCATGCCTGACTACGAGTTGTCCGTGAGCGGATTGGCCTCAGCGCTGGGAGTGTCCCGCCAGTCCGTCAACGAACTGCTACGCGAGCGTCGGGCCGTGAGCCCGGAGATGGCACTGCGACTCGCGCGGCTGTTCGGCAACTCTGCAGAGTTCTGGCTGAATCTCCAGCGCTCGGTCGATCTGTACGACGCGCAGGTCGCTATCAAGGACGATGTGCGGCACATCAAGCCGTTGTGTGTCGCCTAACAAAGGTTTCGAGCGGACGGGGCAAGGTATAGCATGGAAGAGAGGCGGCACAACCCGCCGCTCAAACCCAAACACGTTAGCGATACCAGTAGCGAGGGGTTCGGACTTGGGGCTGGCGATCATCACAGGCGGTTCGCGCGGACTCGGAGCTGCGCTGTGTGATCTGTACCGTGATCAGGGCTGGAGCGTGCTTGAGTTCTCTCGATCAGCCCCTCATGACTTCAGCGTGGAATTGGATCTATCCGATCCTGTTGATGCGTCCGCGGTGTTCTCTGAGGCATTCGCGTCCCTCGGTGACTTCGCGGCCTCAGAGATCATTGCGATCAACAATGCTGGCATGCTCGAACCCGTCGGACCCGTCGAGCACGTCTCACCAGGTGCGATCGCCACGAACCTTGATGTGAACGTGCTTTCGGCAATCCTCTTCGCCCGCGCATTTGTTGAGGCATTTCAGGACCACGATTGCCCCAAGACGTTCGTCAACATCTCGAGTGGCGCCGCGAACAAAGGCTACGCTGGCTGGTCGCTCTACTGCGCCGGGAAGGCAGCCATGGAGAACTACACTCGCTCGATCGCACTTGAGCAATCGGCTCGCCCAAACCTCATACGTGCCATCAGCGTCAATCCCGGCGTGATGGACACCTCCATGCAGGAGGCTATTCGCAACTCACCTCTGGAGCTCTTCCCTGCACTAGAGAGGTTCACTCGTCTGAAAGATGACGGCCTCTTGGCGCCTCCGGCGCTAGTCGCGCGCCAGATTGCTGAGATAGTGGCGTCTCGCCCGGAACCTGGTGGCGTCTACTCGGTGAATCGCTAACCAAGGTTTCAGCAGGCAGGGGAAGGGCTAGAATACTGGGAGGGCTTGGCCGCCGCTCATGCCGAAACACGTTAGCCATGAAGCATGGGGCCGATTTTGGGGAGTGGGTCTCGATGATTTCGAGTAATGAAGTGACGGGGAGCATTCGCTCACGCTATAGGCTTCTCGGGCTGCTCGCAGGTGGACTGTTGGCCCTCCTCTTCGGTGGGCCCATCGGGCTCATCGCATTCTGCGCGATCGCCTTGCTCGCAGGCCTGGCCTTGCTGGGACCGTCGGCCAGGGGCAATTCCTGACACGGGAATGGTCAGGGTCACTCGCGCTCATGGCTAACCAAGGCTTCGAGCAGAACGCCGCAAGGTAAAATGGGAGGCAGGCGCTAATGGAAGGTGATGCGTTCCTTGAGCTTGGCGTCTTCAAGTAAGCGGGCCGAAGGCGGCCGTCTCTTCCACGCATGGTAACCCGCGGCGCTCACACCGAGCACGCGGCACATCCGGGAGATCGAGTGGTGCGCTCCTCACTGGTGAGGCCATCCTCGATACCCTCGTCGGCCTGCGCCTGATGGACCCATTCTCGCTATGTGCCGGGGGCGACGCCTATCTGACGTGCAGTCGCCTTGATCCCTCGGCCGCCGATGCGGTACAGCCTGACCGCCTCGGTCCTGAACTCAGGTGTGTAAGCCAACGCTGACTCCCTTCTCGGACATGCATGTGTCCACTTTCAGGGTGTCAACGGAATCGGGCCAACTCCAATTCCCGTAAACGACATGTTCGGCGAGGTGGGGTCACCGAGCACCCTGAGAACGATGAAACCGGCAGTCCCAAAAGAACTGCCGGTTTCATCGTTGAAGTGCGCGGATTGGCGTCAGTACACGAGGACCGGCTTAATCGTCACACCACTCGCGCTGTCGGCGAACGCCTTGTTGATGTCCTCGAACCTGTACTTCGTAATAAGCTTATCGAAGGGGAAGAGACCCTTCTCGTGGAGCGAGATGAGGCGCGGGATGAAGGTCTGTGGCACTGCATCGCCCTCAAGGACGATGCTCAGTTTGATCCCAGTCATGAGGAGCGCGCCAACGTCGACTGCAGCCTCGCTGCCCATAGCGGCGGCGCCAACCATCGCACCATGCCCAAGTGGGCGCAAAGAGTTCAACATCTGGACGAAGACGACCTTGTTACCGGTCGAATCGAGCGCGAAGTGCGCGCCCCCGTGGGTGATCTCCTTGATTCGCGCCACAGCATCCTCGTTCTTGCTGTTGATCGTGTGGGTGGCCCCCAACGTCTTGGCGAACTCGAGTCGGCTGTCGACGATGTCGACCGCGATGACGGTTGTGGCACCGCTCGCTATCGCGGCAAGCATGCCCGCCAGGCCGACCGCGCCCGTACCGAACACCACGATACTGCTGCCTGGCCAGGGTTTGAGCACGTTGAGAAACGTGCCTGCCCCGGTCTGAATCCCACACCCAAGCGGGCCGAGAATCTCAAGCGGCGTCGAGTCCGGGACTTTCACGATGCTGCGCTCCGCCACATTGCTGTAGTGCGCGAACGATGACTGCCCGAAGAAGTGAGATCCCACAGGCTGGCCGTTCTCATCCGTGAACGCTGTGCTGCCGTCCATGCGCCTCGCGCCGAAATTGAGCGGCCACATGTTCACACAGAACGATGGGTGACCGCTGAGACAGTACTCACACGCCCCGCAAGTGGACATGCTGAGCACGACCTTGTCGCCCGGGACGACGCTCGTGACGCCGGGACCGACCGCTTCGACGATGCCTGCCCCTTCGTGGCCGAGCACGGCCGGCATGGGAACGGGGTACCACTCATCGTGCACGACTGCGTCTGTGTGGCATACCCCCGAGGCGACCATGCGCACCCGGGCCTCGCCTGCCCTCGGCTCGTCCAGTTCAAGCTCCTTGATGATGAACGGTTGTTCTTTGCCTACCGCAACTGCTGCTTGTACCTTCATGTCATGCCTCCTTGCCCGTTGCACTGCAACTATCGCACGGGACTGTACGTGCCCACGTGTCTACCCCGATCAAACGCGGGCAAACCAAATGACGCCGGGTCTCTAGCCTCCCGCGATGGGCACGAAGAATGTCGCCGTCCCATCCTTGGCGAGGGGCGTTTCGCGCCCGGCTGATGCCAGCGATCGTCCATCCCCCATAGCCACGACCTGGGGGTGGAACGACCGCGTCTCGGCATTCCATACATTGGGGGGGAACAGCGATCCAAACCTTGCGCCGATGATGTCGAGCAGGTCGCCGTAGGAAGCGGAATCAGGCAACTCGAAGGTGATTGGTTCACCGGGCGGAACGTTCAAGTTCATCCCGATGAGGCCGAAGAACCTCGCATGGTATTGCACGGTGGTGAACCTCCCTAGACGACCGGGCGAGTGCCTCTTCGCTGACACTGACCTTGTACCGACAAGCTGGACTAAGGGGCAACCGCCTCGGGATGCAGATCCTTCACCAGATCGCCAAGACCTAGTGCGCGCAAACCGTCTGCACTGGGAACCGTCGTTTCCTTGTCCCATCCGACAGCCGACAGGTACGAATCTCGCATCGCATCCAGATCCACGACGTAGCCCTTGCCCATGCCAGACTTCAACTCCGTGCCGTCAAGGCAACGCTTGGGCACCGGGCAATCTCGGACCGGATTGATCCCTTCCCGCAGGTTGAACGCATGCCGCAACGTCTGTATCCGCTCTCCGGTCGCTTGGATACGACCGATGTCCCACGGCTCGCCAGTCACGAACGTGAGCTCGCGGGCCAGGGCATCCGGCGGCGCGATGAACGCCGAGAAGATGCATATCCCGGCCGAGTTCGCGACCTGCCGGTCGTTGACGAGGAACCGATGCGCGGGACCCTTGGCCGCGTAGTCGCGTTTGTGGACGTTCAGGGGCGCCGGCAGGGGCAGCTCGTCCGAGCCGGTGAAGAACTCCAACTCCCCGGTTCCACCCGTTGTATGACGTCCTGGTGTCGGATCAAGATGGAAGTTCAGCGCCATGCCAGGAGAGTACCGAGGATCGTGCATTCCGGGCTCTTCGCCGTGGACGTGGATGGCATACTGCGCGCTGTCCTTGCCGATTCTCTCGGCCGCCTTCTCCGCCCCGTCAGCTAAGATGGCACCGAAACCGGTCCGCTCTGCCATCTGGCGGGTGACCTCGACGATGGCGGGCGCGTTGCCCCACCGCAGCTCTAGACCCCCGGTATCCGCGGTGTTGATGATGCCTCGGTCGAAACACTCGATTGCAAAGGCGATTGTAGTGCCGGCTGCAATCGTGTCCATGCCCGCCCGGTTGCAGAGTTCGTTCACCTTGAGCATCGCTTCCGTGTCGTCCATAAGGAGCATGCTGCCGAACGCCGCAAGGGTCTCATACTCAGGGCGGTGCTCGTACGCTCCTGCGGTCGCGTACGGACCGTCGGGGACCGACAGGTAGGCGCCACACGAAATGGCGCAATGCCAGCACCCAGTGCGCCGCACCCTGTACTTGTCCAGCGCTACATCGCTCACCTTACTCGCACCGGGGAAGTCCACCTCGCCGGAGCCGACCCAGTTCTTGACGGGCGAATCGCCGTTCATTGCGCTGGCGGCAGCCAATCCGCTCGTGCCGAAGGTCGTGAACAGCTGGTAGGCGGGGCTGTTCTCGGCTTTGGCCGCACGCATCGATTCGGTCACGTAGGCGTTGAGGCCGGCTTCATCGGCGACAGGCACTTTCTGCGTTCCCGCGACCGCAACAGCCTTCAGGTTCTTGGAACCCATCACAGCTCCGAGCCCGTTTCTGGCTGCCGCACGACCCAGATCGTTCATCACTGACGCCATCAGGTTCTTGTTCTCTCCGGCCTGGCCGATCCAGGCGACCTTGACGTCGTCGCCCAGCTCCTTGATGAGTTCGGCTTCAACATCGACCCCATTGCCCCAGTACGGGGTCGCATCTCTGATCTCCGCCTTGCCGTCACGGACGTAGAGGTAGACAGGCTTCGGCGAGATTCCGCGGAAGTAGATGGCATCGTAGCCGGAGAACTTGAGAGCCGGTCCGAAGTTGCCACCGCAGTTCGCATCTCCCCATGTACCGGTCTTCGGTGACTTGCCGACAACGGTAAAGCGGGTTCCCGTGATCGATCGGGTACCAGTGAGTGGCCCCGTGGTCAAACCGAAAATGGCATCCGGTCCCATTGGGTCGATACCTGCCGGCATCCGATCATACAGTAGCCGCACCCCGATGCCGTACCCTCCGACATAGTCCCGATACAAGTCATCAGCGGGAACCTCCGCTGTGATTTCGCCGGATGTTAGATCGACCCATAGCATCTTGCCCATGACTCCATACATACGTTACTCCAATCATTGAATAACCGGGATACGATCCGTACCGCAGTCCCGCCCTACACAGCGTGGGCACAGTAGGCAACTAATCTGTCCCGCTCGATGACCAGGGGCGCGAGCACCCGATCAAAGATGAGTTTGTCTTGCGCGATTGTTGATGCCAGCTTTGATCCCTTCGACCGTGCCTCCCTTCCGCACTTGAACCCACAGCTCACCTGACTTGTCGGTAAATATCGATTCCCGGCTACAGTGCACTCGAAACGCCCCGGGTTCCACGTCGGCTCGCTCACGTGGAGGCCACGAGCATCGTGGCGACTTCCTGATCGTAGTGTTCAAGCACCTGCTGCGGTGAGAGCCGCCTGACCCTACCGCCCTCGACGACACGGAGCGACCGGTGCTTGCGGCGGGCGTTGTGCCAGCCGATGTAGGTCACCAACGCGAGTTCGAGGTCGAGCCTGGTCTTCCACGTGTAGCGTTTGGTCAGCTCTCGTTTGAGGGTCGACATGATGCTTTCCGCCTTCGCATTGTCCAAGGCGGTACCGGTGCAGCCACGGCTCGGGGCGATGCCGGCCCTGATCAAAGCGCGCGGTGTACTCATAGCTCGTGTATTGGCTCCCGTTGTCGGAATGCGCGATCGTCAGGCCCGCTTCCTGCCTCGATGCGATCGCCATCTCGAGCGCATCGCTCACGAGGGACTGGCGCATTTGGCTCGCGAGCTGCCAGCCCACGATCCGTCTCGTGAAGACGTCAAGCACGTGGACGCGGCGGATCTCGGAGAGCAGATACTCGTCGCGCAGGACACGCGCCGACGGCGGCTGCGTGCGTCTGGCGCGGCATGCGCTCGCTGATACCTCTATCTCCCGGCAGATCGGCTCGACCCCGAAACGTGCGCGATTCTCATCGACAAACGCGCTCACCGCAGGCGGGGCTGGTCGAGCTCCTTGGCGAAAAACACGCTCGCCGCCTTCAGGATCTCGTTGAGCGCCTCAGGTCCCTGCACTCCCGGCGCAGCAGCGCCAGCTCCTCGCGCTCAGCGGTGGTGAGGCGATCGGACGCTCTGATTCCCTGGCGATGCGGATTGCGCGGTCCCGGAACTCGGGGGAGTACTTCGAACGTCGTGCCATGGGTCTGACTCCTTTCTCCAGGACCAAGTAATCCTGGAAACGAAGCCTCCGTCAAACCCGGGGCGATTCAGTGCTTGTGACTATTGGGACTCGTTGGTACGGCAGAGCTGCGGTTCGTCCCAATAGGTACCAACGAGTCCCAACAAGTACCATGTATTTGAGCGACAAATCGGGCACCAAATC
>DFBG01000066.1:0-452 GCA_002367305.1 Actinobacteria bacterium UBA3086
CGCCGGTCTCCACGATTCCCGTACTGATCGAATCGATCGTTGAGCACGCAAGCGAGATGAACGACTTGGCTCGCACTTCTCAAGGAACGATTGACAAAGAGGGTCATGCTCGGCATCCTAGTCTGTGCTCTGGCGGCGTTCCCGTCGGGCATGAAGTGGGGACGTAGCTCAGCTGGGAGAGCACTGCCTTCGCAAGGCAGGGGTCGGGAGTTCGAATCTCCTCGTCTCCACCAAGGTTATGATGTCGAGGCGCCTGGCGGTAACGCAGGGCGCCTCGACTTATTGATACGAACGCACATCATGGTGCGAACGCACGGCAGAGTCGCCCACCCGGGTGATTCGCGATGAGAGGACGATGACATGGTTGGAGCCAGTAGTCAGTTCGCGGCGGATTTTAACGAGTTCATGTACTACGCGGGACCCATTCTGCAGCTCATGTACTGGATCATCAT
>DFBG01000066.1:574-1268 GCA_002367305.1 Actinobacteria bacterium UBA3086
TCTGACAAAACCGAGATCGATATCGACAAGTTCGTGGAGTAAGCGACCGTCTCGTCTGAAGAAGGAGAGCCATGCAGTTCCCTACGTATCGCCCCCGTCGTCTCCGCTCGAGCGAGACACTGCGCTCCATGGTGCGCGAGACCGCGCTCCACGCAAGCGATCTCATCTATCCGATCTTTGTGATGCCGGGAACCGGCGTGCGCAATGAGGTCTCATCCATGCCCGGCGTGTTCCAGCTCTCGCTCGATCAGCTTCCTGGTGAGGTCGACGAGCTCAAGGCCCTGGGCATCCCGGCTGTGATCCTCTTCGGTCTGCCCGAGTCCAAGGACGAGGCGGGTACTGGTGCGTATGCCGAGGATGGCATCGTGCAGCAGGCCATTCGCGCGATCAAGGCGCACGACAAGGAGTTCTACGTCATCACCGACGTGTGCATGTGCGAGTACACGAGCCACGGTCACTGTGGTGCGCTCGACGACCAGGGCTGCGTCGTGAACGACATCACCCTGGAGATGCTCGCCACGACCGCGTTGAGTCACGCCGAGGCTGGTGCCGACATGGTGGCCCCCAGCGACATGATGGATGGCCGCGTGGCCGCCATTCGGGCAGCGCTCGACGCCGAGGGCTACAGCGATCTGCCCATCATGGCTTACTCGGCCAAGTACTCCTCGGCATATTACGGACCCTTCCGCGATGC
>DFBG01000066.1:1308-4758 GCA_002367305.1 Actinobacteria bacterium UBA3086
AACTCCGAGGAAGCTCTGCGAGAGACGGCCATGGACATCGACGAGGGTGCGGACATCGTTATGGTGAAGCCCGCGCTGTCGTACATGGATATCATTCGTCGCGTTAAGGACGAATTCGGCTATCCCACTGCCGCCTACAACGTGAGCGGTGAGTACGCCATGGTGAAGGCGGCCGCCGCCAACGGTTGGATTGATGAGAAAAAGGTTGTGCTGGAGACGATGCTCTCGTTCAAGCGTGCTGGTGCCGACCTGATCCTGACTTATCACGCCAAAGACGTCGCTCGTTGGCTGACCGAGAACTAAGAAGGGTTCGACATGACTGACAACACAGGTAACGCGGATGCCCGACCCGACCTGGATCTCGAGCAGGATCTGGCCGAGGCTCCTGCGGATGGAACGATCAACGAGCAGGAGATGGCCGACGCGCTTGCACCTTGCGGCACGGAGGGCGTCGCGATCCCGGTGGGTCACCCCGCGGGTATCCCCATGACCGGCGGACATCCCGCTGGCGTGCCGGGCGGCCCCGGCGGACATCCGGCCGGCGTCGATCGCCAGCGTCACGGCGGTGCACGTAGCGTCGGCTTTCGCCCCGGCGGCGGACCCGAGGCACTCGCGTATCAGGAGCGCACGGGCATCAAGGCCCCGCGCATCATAGCCTGGGAGATCACGCGCAGCTGCAACCTGTCCTGCGCTCACTGTCGTGCGGCCGCCGAGTTCGGCCACTATGACGGCGAGCTCTCCATGGACGAGATCAAGGCCACGGTCGATGACATCGTGACCATCTCCAACCCGATCATAATCCTCACCGGCGGCGAGCCGCTCATGCGTCCTGACATCTGGGACATCGTGGACTACTGTCACGAGAAGGGTGCCATGCCCGTCATCGGCACCAACGCCACGCTCATCACCGACGACATCGCGCAGAAGATGGCGGATCACAAGATCCCACGCATCAGCGTGTCGGTCGACTTCCCCGACGCCGAGGGTCACGATTCGTTCCGCGGTGAGCCCGGTTGCTTCGATCAGACCATTCGCGGCATCAAGATCGCCAAAGCGCATGGCGTCGGCGTGCAGATCAACATGACCGTCACCACCATGAATGCCGACAAGGTCTCTGACGTGCATGACCTTGCCGAGTCTCTTGGGGTCGACGCCTTCCACATCTTCATGCTCGTGCCGACGGGACGCGGCTCCGATCTGCTGGAGAAGGAGCTTCCGCCCGAGGAGTACGAGCGCGTGCTTGAGTGGGCGTACCACCGTCAGAAGACGAGCCCGCTGCACTTCAAGCCGACCGATGCGCCGCACTACTATCGCATCATCCGGCAACTCGCCAAGAAGGAGGGCAAGAAGGTCACGCGCGAGGAGTACGGCTTGGACGCCATGACCCGCGGGTGCCTGGGTGGCATCACCTTCTGCTTCATCAGTCACACCGGCGACATCCAGCCGTGCGGTTACTTCGACATGCAGCTCGGCAACGTCAAGGAGAAGCCGTTCTCAGAGATCTGGACCGAGTCCAAAGTGTTCAACGAGCTGCGCGACTACTCGCTGCTCAAGGGCAAGTGCGGCGCGTGCGAGTACAAGGCCGTATGCGGTGGCTGTCGCGCTCGCGCGCTGGAGGTCACGGGCGACTATCTGGCGTCGGAGCCGTACTGCATCTACGAGCCGCCCGGCTGGACCGGGGAGTGTGACTCCGAGAAGGAGTAGGGGCTTTAGCGCCTACGCAGACTACGGCGAGGTCTGGCGTAGTGCGTCGATGATGTCAAAGAGATCCGTTGCGGGGTCGGCCATGCGGCCGGCCCCGAGCGCTTTCTGCAGCATCTCAGTATCCTGCGCCACACCCCACTGGGCCTCGAAGGCCTGCACGCATTGGATGGCGAGATCGGCGTCCCGCTCGGCGTCTGGCAGCGCGCGCGTGGCGAATTCTCGTGCACGTGCGACGGTGGACTCCACGTTCACGGCTGCCCCATTGGCTGCCTGACTCAGCAGGCTCTGCAGAGCGGCGGTCGCATAGACCGAGTCGCCCGTTTCGTCATAGCCTTCGATGAGGGCGTCCGCGGTGACCGTGCCGCTCTCAATCTTGTCCAGCCATGCCATCTCGTGGGAGATGAGCGGTGCGGCAAAGGCGACGAGCGCGATAGCGAGCATGCCGCCAGCCACGAACGTTGCCACCAGCATGGCGGGGCGATGCGTGCTTTGTTCGGGGGTCGTGTCGCGCAGGCTTGCGCCAAGGAGGGTGCCTGTCAGCAGTGCCGCACTGAGCATGGAGAGCGGATCGGCACACTCCACGAGTTGCGTGACGCCCCACGCGCCGAGTCCGCATGCCGTGAAGACGGCGCCGGCGTTGAACTTGCTGCGGGTGATCACGCGGGAGAGCGCGCTCGCCAAGGTGCCTGCGAGGGCCAGAAGTGCCGCCAGCCCAGCGATCCCTCCAGCGGCCGGAATCGCGAACAGGAGCGAGTGTCCACAGCGCGTGCCGATCACGTCGCGTCCAAAGAGTCGCGCGGGATCAGCCGACCACTCGTAGATGACTGAGAAGAGGCCGGGTCCCTCGCCCAGAGCGGGGGAGGCTTGGAGCTGCTCCAGCGCGCCGCCCCAGATGGCCATGCGTCCCGTGGTGAGGTCGTTGAGGTCGCCTGTGACACCGTCGGCCAACCCTGCGACACCGTCACCGCTCCACCAGAGCACGCCGATTGCGATGATGAAAGCCAAGAGGCCGGTCACCACGCCGATGCCGATGCGGCGCGAGGGAAGTGCCGGCTTGCGTGCGATGAGGAACCACGCGACGAGACCGCCCAGAACGGCCGCGATCCAGGCACCACGTGACTGGCTGAGCACGAGGCCAGCAAGATTGAGCGCGAGTGCGATCTGCGCGGCGAGTTTGGTGCCGGGGCTGCGAGAGAGCGCGATCCATGCGGCTGCGCAGGCGAGGCCCAGCACCAGCAACTGCGCCAGTGCGTTGGAGTTGGACATGAATCCGGAGGGCTCGGGCGACCATCGGGCCACGCGAGTCATGATGCCGGCTGCATCTGCGGCGGCGAACAGGCTTGCGATCGCGCCGCCTATGGCGATGGTGGCGACCATGGTTCGCAGGGTGCGTCCGGACGCCGCCACGGTCCCGGCCACGAACCACACGGCAGCCGCCGACCACGCCAGGAGTCCGGTTCGTACGCCCACATGACCCCAAAGTGCGGTCACCATATCGCCTGAGAGCGCGGCTGCGAGTGAGAGCACCGCCACCAGCGCTGCGAGCGCGATCGTGGTGGGCCTGGCGGCGTCGGGCAACTTCTTTCCGGTCGCCACGGCGGCCACTCCCAAGGCGGGAGCGAGTACGATTCCCGCAACGAGCGCCCACGTGGGCGTGGCGAGAGGATGCGAGATGGTTGCGGCGAGCCACGCGAGTCCCAGGACGCCGGCGGGAAGCAGGGTCACGGTGGCGAATCGGGGCTCGGA
>DFBG01000115.1:0-1434 GCA_002367305.1 Actinobacteria bacterium UBA3086
AGCACCTCAGAGATCATCGAAACCGATGTGGGTTTCAACGACACCTATTACTCCTGGTCTGACGGATCGAACTCCACCGTGGACATCTGGAGTGTCGCCCTCCACGAGACCGGGCACTGGCTGGGCCTGCGGGACCTCTACGGCAACGGAGACTCAGCAAAAGTGATGTACGGTCAAATTATGATCGGACAGCAGAAGCGCTCTTTGGCCGCCGAGGATATCGCCGGAGCACAGTGGATCTACGGAAGCTCGGCCGATGCGCCGGTCACGACGGCGAGCGGTATTCCGGCTGGCTGGAGCCGCTCACCGGTGACGGTCACACTGACTGCCGTGGACCCCTCTGGCGTTGCTCGAACCAGTTACCGCATCAACGACGGGGATCTCGTCACCTACAGCTCCCCCTTCTCCGTCTCCGCACAGGGCGCGTCGACGGTGTCCTTCTGGTCAGTAGATGACCAAGGCAATGCGGAGTCGGTCAAGTCGGCGAACGTATTGATCGACGGGGTCGCGCCGATCACCTCCACCGAATCCCATGAGTTCTTCTATGGTGAAGCGACTATCCTACTGTCTGCCTCCGATGAGTTCTCGGGAGTCGCGACGACGTTCTACCGTATCGACGGCAGCACGCCCCGACTGGGCTCGTCGGCAACGATATCCTCTGGGGGCGACCACACGATCGAGTACTGGTCGACTGACGTCGCCGGCAACATCGAAGATCCTCACGAAATGGCGTTCACCATCGTCACACCGCCTGACGTGACGATCGAGCGAGTCTCCGGAGAGAGTCGCTACGAGACAGCAGCGGAGATCACCCGATACAACTTTGCGGATGACTCCTCGCCCGTAGTGGTGTTGGCCACCGGCTCAGGCTTCGCCGACGCTCTCTCCGCATCCGGTCTCGCGGGGAGCTACGAAGCCCCACTCCTGCTCACTTCAAGAGACACCCTTGATCCGAACGCCGCATCTGAACTCCAGCGTTTGGGTGCGCACACGGTGATCATCATTGGTGGCGAAGCAGCGATCTCGTCGGCCGTGGAGGGTGATCTGGTAAGCCGCGACTACACCGTGGACCGCATCGCTGGAATCAACCGTTACGACACTGCGGCCAAGGTCGCCCGCCGCATCGCCGAAGTCCAGGGAGACGCATTCACCGGATCGGCGTTCGTGGCCCGCGGAGACAACTTCGCGGACGCCTTGGCTGCCGCTCCGTATGCGTACGCTCAACGGCTGCCCATTCTGTTGGTGGCTCCGACCGTTCTTCCGGCCGAAACAGCGGGTGCAGCTCGTGACATCGGGATCGACTCCATCGTCGTCGCCGGAGGCACGGTCGCCGTGTCCGACTCCGTGGCGCAAGGCTTCGAGGTTGACTGGACGCGAGCCAGCGGCGCAACACGCTACTCGACGGCCGCCGCCATTGTGGAGCACGCGCTTGCA
>DFBG01000115.1:1537-2928 GCA_002367305.1 Actinobacteria bacterium UBA3086
GCGCATATTCTTGAGGGCTGCGGCGCAGACGTGAGTAACCTGCAGGTCTTTGGCGGCACCGCAGCCGTGAGCGAGAACGTGGTCGAATCAGTCCGTGATCTCTGGGGTCTGCCCTAGGGCAAGACCGACGGCGTATCGTCGTCCCGAGCCTTCCCTCTGCGGCGAAGCCAAGGCGACAACATGAAAGCCGTCCCGGCAAGTATCAGGAACGAGGGCCACAGAACCCGCCCTATGACCTCACTCGCCCCACCAATTCCCAGCACGAATTCGAAGAACGCCGCTGCGCCGGCGAAGAGCACAAGTCCGGCGAGTGACAATCCGAGGCCGACCGGACGCAGAGTCGGCACGTGCCCCCATAGTCCGAAGATGTAGAGCCCCACTCCCACTGAACCGGGAGCCACCAGCGCCCACGCATACGACCAACTAGCCCAGTCGCCCGTGGCGTTCTGATAGAAGAAGATCAACCCAACCGTGGTGAGAATCGAGCCGGGGATCGCAAGCGAACCACCCTTCTCTCCGCTGGCGAACATCGTCACAAAGAACAGGAGCCCGGGGCCCAAAACGAACAGCGGCCACCACGTCTCCATGAAGCTCATGTCGACACTCTGGATCAAGATGAACACGACACCCAACACGATGAGGGCGACGCCGGCAATCAGATTCGGTGTCGCGCTGCGTCGACTCTGTGGTTCAGCGACCACTCTTCACCTCCACTATCGTAAGGACTCTGCTCTGTGTGATTCATACCCGAGCGGGACTGGTAGATTCATCAAAGGGAGGATACGTCGTGAAAACAGCTGATGTGCGAAGACACGTCTGGATCGATGGCGTGGTCCAAGGTGTGTTCTTTCGTGTCTCGACGATCAAGACCGCCCAGCGAATCGGAGTCACGGGATGGGTGCGTAATCTACCCGACGGTCGCGTGGAGGCCGTATTCGAGGGCGACCCGGAGGCCGTCGCCACGGCGATACGTTGGTGTGGCGTCGGCCCTGAACATGCGGTCGTTGAATCAGTCGACTCGATTTCCGAAGAGCCAGAGGGTCTCGCATCGTTTGCGATGAAACACTGAGCGATTACTGTATCGAGCCTTCTGCGAACCTGGCGAGATCGAGACTCATGTAGAGCATCTCCATATCCGGATCTACGTGACTGTGATCGTAGAACGGATCGACCTCCACGAACCCGAGCGACCGATACATCGCCAATGCCCCGGCCATGGAGCCAGGAAGTGTCGTGAGTCTCGCCTCCGTGTAGCTCAGCTCCCGCGCGGCGGAGAGTGCCTCAGTGGCGAGTCGACGCCCCACCCCCAATCCCCGACACCCTGGGCGGACATACAGACGCTTGACCTCACAGACTGAACCCTCAAATGGCCTGATGCCGATGCATCCGAG
>DFBG01000115.1:2980-9326 GCA_002367305.1 Actinobacteria bacterium UBA3086
GACTCGATCTCCCTGGTCATCGTACGCGAGCAGACGACGCCACCCAGCCAGCCGTGATACTCCACGAAGAGCCCCCGCGCAAGCTCGAGCAGGTCATCTTGAGCTTCGACCTTCATCACCGCGACACTATCGTCGGTGGAGACCCTGGAGTTCCCACCGGGTACGCCTTTGGTGTTCACGATCCCAACCCCAGCCAGCGCAATGGCGCCGCCGACAAGAGACAGAATGCCTGGGACTTCACCAAGCCAGAACCATGCGATGACCGTGGCGTTCACGGGTTGAAAGTAAAGGAACGTCGCCAGCAGGCTCGCGGGCATTTTGGAGAGCGCGGAAGCCCACAATACGTACGCGATGGCACCGGGGAATAGTCCGATGTAGACACCGGCGAGTGTGGCAGACAGAGGTGCGTCGGCGACTTGGCCAACAAGACCCGGGGCAAAAACGAGCATCGGAACGGTGCCCGCCCAGATCGCATAGGACGTGAACTCGATCGCCGAGTATTTCTTGAGCATCGGCTTCGAGACAATGAAGTACGCCGATGTCGTGACTGCGGCGAGCAGGATCAGCAGCGTGCCCGGCTCGAATGCAAGATGTCCACCCTCGCCGAACGTGATGAGCGCAACGCCAGCGAACGAGACCAGCACGCCCGCCCAACCCCACCGGCTCAAGCGCTCCTTGAGCAGAACCATGGACATGAGCGCGGTGAAGACGGGGCTCGCGCTGATAAGGAGCGCAGCCGCGCCAGCTGAGACCGTCATCTCACCAAAGTTGAGCGAAACATGGTAGATGCTGATACCCAGGATCCCCGCACCGACGATCACGGGAATGTCGCGCGCAGCAGGAAGTCGCATGCGTGAGATGGCGGCGAAGATCGCCAGTGAGAGAGAGGCGGTGCCGAAACGCAGTAGCGCCAACTCGCCTGGTCCATAGGCGACAAGACCCGCACGAATACCCGCAAAGGCCGACGCCCACAGGAGAAGGGCGACAGCTATCGCTGCGAGCGTGCGTGTAGAGGGGCGTTCAGTCATGACGGAAACGATACGTCACAATCCGCTCCGAGCCAATGAGTATGAAGCGGTACTTCGCGAATCCCTGAGCCCGCTCCATGGCCAAACGCGCTACCATGGTGCGGTGATCTTCACTACGAACCAGAGACCTGACGCCGAACGCTGACGCACAAGGAGAATCGATTCGTGGGTAACTCCATCTGGGTTGAACTGGTCACGCTTGGAGCGTTGATCTGGATAGGCTATATCGGCGCCCGCCTCGCGGGTCGCTTCAATCTCCCGTCCGTGACCGGCTTCCTCATCATGGGTGTCGCGGCCGGCCCTTATGGGCTTGGGCTATTGAGCCTCGATCTGATGCACAAGATCGACTTCGTGAACCCCATCGCCCTCGGTCTCATCGTCTTCCTTATTGGCGAGGAACTCACGGGCAAGATGCTTCGTCGGCATCACTGGTCGTTCTGGCTGATATCGATACTGGGGACCGCGCTGCCCACCGCTCTTGTGTACTGGGGCGTCTCAACGGTCCGCCCCGACCAGCCTGAGATCGCGTGGCTGCTGGCCGTCATCGCCATGGGCGGTGCTCCCGCGACCATCATGAGCGTTCTGGCCGAGACCAAGGCCAAAGGCAAGTCCTGCAACATGCTACTGGGTTCTGCCGCGTTCGCTGACATCGCCACCGTCATCACATTCTCATCCCTCGCGCCGTTCCTGGCGTGGAAGGCGGGGCAACACGCGACAGTCGCCGCCGCCTGGATGGACTCGGTCAAGGTGATTGGTGGCGCAGCCGTGTTGGGACTGGCTGCCGGACTCGTTCTGGGCTGGCTCCTTGGGCGTGCGTTCGAACCGGGAGAGCTCCTTTCGCTGGGACTCACTCATGTGCTGCTCGTGGTCGCGATCGCGAACCTTATCGGAGTCTCCACACTGCTCGCACCGCTGGTCATGGGCATCACGGTGGCGGTCATGGAGGAACAGCGCGGACAACGCGGGCGGTGCTTCGACGCGCTGCGGGCCGTCGAGTATCCCATCTACATCATCTTCTTCACCTTGGCCGGCGCTGAGCTCGATCTCTCTGTCGTGCTCGAGGGCGGCATTATCATGCTCATCTACATCATCGCGCGTGCGGTCGGCAAAGTGAGTGCGGGATTCTTTGGCGGACTGCTCGGTCGCATGGGACCTCGGAACGCGATATGGTTCGGGCTGGGTTCACTGCCACAGGCTGGAGTGGCCGTGGGTCTCGCACTCGCTGTCAGCCAGACGTTCCCCGAGATCGGCCAGACCGTGACCGCGGTCGTGTTGGCCTCGATCGTGTTCTTCGAAGCGGTGGGCCCCGTGGCCGCGAAGCGCGCGCTGGTCAATCTGGGATGCGAGACCGAGCCACCTACATGTGAACTCGAAGAGACGCCCGTCGCCAAACGAGAACGGACGATCCTCGTGCCGGTGAGCCATCACTGGAGCGCTGACAAGCTCCTGCACGTTCTAAAGACGACCGACACCGAGACCGACTATCCCGCACGTTTCGTGCTGTCGCGGGTGGTCACATCGGCACGCAACGTCACCGTGGCCGAAGCCATGGCCCGTGGAACAGAGGACCTCAGCGCCCTCGCCGAGATTGCCCGCAAGGCGGGTTACACCGTTGACACGCTGATCCGCCAGTCCCGCACGACAGAAGCCGGGATCGCCCGACTCGCCCGTGATTCCGGTGCCGAACTGGTCGTGCTGGGCTCGCCTCCTCCATCATCGGCCAAGTTCGTGAACTCCTTTGTGAGAAGCCCGCTGCACCGCATCATCGATCAGCTAGAGACGCCCATCTACGTCATTCCTGAGGATTGGCGCGGCCCACTACTCGAACTTGAGAGCGAAGAGGCCGGCGGCGAAGGTAACGGCGGCGAAGGCCACAAGGAGGCCGGCGGGGAGCCAAGCGGCCTCGATGCCCTGATTCCGGGCAACGACGTCGAGCAGTCCTGACATCGCCCAACCCGTGGGCGTGAACTTCGCGATCGTCTGCATGAAGTCCGGGGTAATCTCGATCGGCCAGTAGCAGCCGCCCAGCATTGCGAGCGCTGTCGTCAGAGCCGGTCCCGTCGCCGAGAGTTGACCGCGCGAACGCACGATCGCGGTGACGAAGACCGCCAGACCTGAAGATGCCAGAACGTACGCGGCAAGAAGGATCAGCAGTGCGGGCAGGTTGTTCCCCCAGGGCACAGCGAATGCGACAGCCCCCAACCCGACCAGGATCACCGCCTCCAAAGTCGAACTGGCGATCACGCCGGCAACCTTTCCGCCTAGGATCACAGGCTTGCTGGCAGGCACCACCAGTAGTCGGCGAAGTGTTCCTTGTTCGCGCTCCTCCAGGATGCCTCCGGCGCTACCGAATGCCATGAACATCACGAACATCACCGTGAAGCCCACGGAGTACTGAACGTTGCCTTCAGCCTGGACCGCATCTCCGCGTACCTCTGCCCTGGTCACAGTCACCGCGCTCACCGCGACGGGCGGCGCGGGCTCCCAGAAGGAGTCGGCGATGTCGTAAGCCTGCGCAAAGGTGAGACCGAGATCCGTTTCCGGATACCAAACGATGTCACCGTCGACTCTGGGCGTTGCGCCCTCGTACTCTGCGACCCATGAAGCCGCCTGTACGTTGGTGCTCACTCTCGTCACGACACCCTGCAACGCCTCCATGGCAGAGGTCGCACGACCCGAGTCGAGATTCCGGGTGACCTCGATGGTCGCCTGCTCGCCGCCCTCAAGTGCCTCGCCGAATCCTTCTGGAATGAACACCACCAGTGAGACTTCGTCGGCCTCGATCTTCTCCTGCGCGTCGACTGCAGATGCATCGGTAATCTCAATCGTGGCCTGGTCGTCCATGACCTCGCGGATCTGCAAGGCGTAGACGCTGCTGTCCCCGCCCTCAACCCACAACACCTGCGTGTCTCCGATGACTCCACCCGAACCGAACGCCAGGCCAAAGACCCACGTAAGCGCCACCGGGAGCACGATCATGCTTACAAGCTCGCTGCGGTCCCGGATCGTCTGTAGGAATGAGAGCCGCAGCATCGCAATTATGCGCTTCACTGGTCGGCCCCCAATCTCCACACGCCGATGCCAAAGAACAGCGCCGCCATGCCGATCATGGCTGCGAAGTTGATGATCAGATCCCCGGCCCCGGCCCCGTTGTACTGCACGGCCTGGAAACCATCGAGCGCCCACCCGATCACAGAGAGATACCGGATCGGCTGCAGCCACTCCGGCAGGATAGAAAGCGGGAAGAACACTCCACCGATGAGGGCCATGATCTGCACCAGCACCGACCCGACAGCGCCGGCGGCCCGTTCAGTCTTGGCAATGGCGGCTATGAGCACGGCAAGGCCGGTCACTGCCACGACCTCGCCTGTGGCCATCATCCACGTACCGAGAACGCTATCTCCCCAGTTGACCCCCATCACACCCCGCGTATACGCGTAGAGAACGCCGAACTGCAGGATGCCCAAAATGAAGATCCCCAGCATCTTGCCGCCCACGAACGCCGACCCAGGCGTGGGAGTGGTCAGAAGACGGGACATAGTGAGTTCGCGCTTTTCGGTGATGAACGAGAATGCACCGAACATAGACGCGAACAACAGGAACATCGATGTCATCGACACGGCGAAGAAGTCGAGAGACCCCTCACCCTGCGCGTCCGGCTCCTCAAACTCCGTCATCTCGATGGCAATGGGCGCGGCTGCCTCGTCTACCGTCGCCCCAGCGACCGCCTGGTTCACGATACCGCCAATGAGTTCGGGGGTGACTCCCTCGGCTTGCGCGGCGGCGGCGCCTGCCGTTCGTGCAACCACCGAGATCCGCGAGAACTCCGTGGCCACAGCGCGTACCACCGTCTCGAATATGCCCGACGAAAGCTCAGCCCCCGGGTCACGCAGGACCTCGAGTTCAACGGACTCGCCGGCGTTCACGCGGGCGGAGAAGTCCTCTGGAATGATCAGTGCCGCGGGCAGATCGCCGCGCTCAACATCAGCACGCACAGCTTCCGGATCCGTCGCTTCCGAGATGTTCAGAAGGCCGGCGAGTTGCTCGTTCTCGGCCAATGCCGCGGTGACCTCATCGCCAAGCACCGATGACGCACCGGATGCTGAGGACGCAGCCTCTGCCGACGAGCCCGCATCAAGGTTCACGATCGCTACCTGTATGCCGCCGCCTGCCGCATCGCCAGACAGACCGCCGAACGCCGACCCGAGAATGAGGATCAGAACCGCCGGCATCGCCAGCAGGATACCCAGCGCGGCCGGGTCACGCACCCACGTCTTGACGTCCTTGATGGCAATCGAGAAGAACTTGGTCATCGCAAGGCCCTAGTCACGGAGCGATTTGCCGGTCAGGTGCAGGAAGACGCTCTCCAAGTTCGGCTCCACGACCTCCGCGGAGTGGACCTTTTCTCCTGCCGCGGTCAGCGCACTCACAATGTCGGCAAGCACCGCACCGCCATCGGCCGCCAGAATCTCGAGAGTCGAATCGGCGCGCTCCGCTTTCTCCACACCTTCCAACGCGCGTATCGCATCGAGGGTCTCGTCGGCGAACGCATCGTCGACCCCGATGCGCACGACATCCGCGTCACCGACGACCCGACGCAGCTCGGCGAGCGTTCCCTGCGCGATGATCTTGCCGTGATCCACGATCGCCACGCGATCGCACAGGAACTCGACCTCTTCCATGTAGTGGCTCGTGTAGAGGACGGTCATCCCTTGTGCGTTCAGGTCTTTGACCGTCTCCAGAATGTGATTTCGACTCTGCGGATCGATGCCCACCGTTGGCTCGTCCATGAGCAGCACTTTGGGCTTATGCAGGATCCCGGCAGCGATGTTGATGCGTCGCTTCATGCCTCCGGAGTACTTCTCGAGCCGCTCCTTGGCACGATCAGCGAGCCCCGCGAGCTCCAACGCCTCATCAACCGCCGAGGAAAGCGTCTTGCCGCCCAGACCGTACATGCGGCCCCAGAATGCGAGGTTCTCGCGCGCGGACAGCGTAGGGTACAGCGCGATCTCCTGCGGCACGACGCCGAGGACGCTTTTCACGGCGATCGCTTGCTTGCGTACCGAGGCACCGTCGATGAAGATGTCGCCTTCGGTCGGCGGTATCAAGCACGACATCATGGAGATGATCGTGGTCTTGCCCGCGCCATTGGGGCCGAGAAGTCCGAACACCTCGCCCTCGCGGATCGCGAAGTCGACGCCGTCGACAGCGGCCAGATCGCCAAAGCGTTTCACCAGCCCGGTTACGGTGGCGATGTCGCCCATGGAATTCCTCTCCCTCTCCGCACGGTTGCCGTGCTACCGTACGGATCTCCCGAT
>DFBG01000115.1:9388-9643 GCA_002367305.1 Actinobacteria bacterium UBA3086
GAGCTCATCGGCGTTGCCAGCCACCATCTCGGGCAACGATGCCGACGTCTGCTCCAAGTGGAACTGCAGTCCCACAATGCGCCCGTCGGCCAACTCGAAAGCCTGATTCGGGCATGCCTCGCTACTCAGACAACGGATCGCACCTCTGGGAATCCCGAACATGTCGCCGTGCCAATGCAGGACGGTCAGTTCCTCAGGAACACCGGCCAGCGCCACGGCCTCTGCCGCCTCAGGCGTGCGGCGAACCGGATACCA
>DFBG01000019.1:0-3221 GCA_002367305.1 Actinobacteria bacterium UBA3086
TCTAGCTAGTCTTGAGATCGCCGCGAGCCTGCTTGCGCTCGGTGATGTGGATGCGTCGGCTCGCAATGCTGCCAGCATCAGAACCGAGTGCGCGGCGGCAGATGCTGCGTACCACGTGCTTCGAGCCGACATGATCCTCGCTGAGGTTGCTCGGAGGCACGGCCGAATCGACGAGGCAGTCAGTCGCTTCATGGAGCACGAGGATTACATCCTGAGCGAGAGCTCAAACTGGCAGATCGCCATGTATGTTCGTGCGTTCCCGGAGCTTTTGGGTCTGCTCGCCACGGCAACAGACCCTGATCGGCTCCCGGCGCATCTTCTGCGCATGATCCTTCCGGTGGACGCGCGGCGCATCCTGCTTGCTTCACGTCCGATCATGCAGCCCGACGCGTGGCACCGCTTGTCGGCGAGGATCGTTGGCGACGAAGAGGCAGCCGAGTTGGAGAGCGAATCTGACGAGGCGCCATGCCGGGTCAAGTTGTTTGGCGGTCTGGACGTGCGGATAGGTGATCATGTGGTCGCCGATCGTGATTGGCGCAAGCGCAAGGCGCGCCTACTGTTCGCAATGCTCGTGGTCAAGCAGGGGGCCGACGTGCCTCGAGATGTGATCTTGGAGCATCTGTGGCCGGACATGGAAGAACCTCGTGCTCGTAACAATCTCTACGTCGTGTGGAGCGCCATGAAGTCCGCTCTCACCCCAGACACAGACAAGGGGAACGATGAGGGCAAAGGTTCCCTTGGTCCGTTCACTGAGAGTGTCGGCGGCGTGTGTCGGGCTGTGGCTGGAGCCATACGCTCAGATATCGACGAGTTCGAGGCGATGAACGCGAAAGCTCGTATGGCTACGGACGAGGGGCGTGTTGAGGCGGCGGTTCGTTCTTACGAGCGCATGGCCGAGATATATCGGGGACCTTTGTTGCCCGGTGATCTGTACGAGGACTGGTTCGACGACGCTCGCACGCACTACCGGGCCGAGTTCGGAGACGCGATGTTACGCGCGGCCAAGTTGCTCTCGTCGATAGACGATCAGTCCCGGGCTATTCACCTGTTGCGTGGGGCCATCGCTCAGGATCCGTGGCGCGAGGATCTCTACCAGGAGGCGCTGCAGCGGCAGATCGATGTCGGTCAACGAAGCGCCGCGATCGAGACATACGTTGCATGCAAGGATCGTCTGGCTCAGGACTTGGGTCTCGATCCCTCTCAGGCAACTCGACGTCTCTATGACTGCATACTCGCTATGGAGGATGGTCCCATGGAGATGAACGACGCGTGATCCTTTGACCATTGGCGACGGGGAATTCCTCGTCTGCACCGGTGGGAGGATTCTGGATAGAACCAGCTTGGACGGCACCGGTACGGTTGGGTTGTCCGGTTCGCCGGACGGTCGAGGGTTCGTGTGGTTCCCGAAAGGGGCACGCCGAGCATTCTGGGTCGCAGTTCGAAGGTGAGGAGAGGGAGACTCCTGAGGGGCACCTGACGGGAACTGTCGCCCGTGGAGGTTAGGGCCGCAAGTGCAGTCGACTTCATGCGTGGCCGGTGGCTTTCAGTCGCCGGCCACGTGTGTCTCATCGGCCGGTCAAATGCCCATTCTGTGCTAGAATCCGAGGGGTTTTCCCTCCGTATCCACCCCGTTTGAAGAGGCGTGGTATTCCATGGTCAACATCCTCACCAAAATGCTCACAATGGGCGAGAATCGGCAGCTCCGGCAGTTCGAGGGCAAGGTCGCTGCGATCAATGCTCTTGAAGCCGAGATCAAGCCGTTGTCCGACGAGGCTCTTCGGGCTAAGACACAGGAGTTTCGTGATCGCCTCGAAAAAGGCGAGAAGCTCGATAATCTGCTTGTCGAGGCGTTCGCGGTGTGCAGAGAAGGCGCAGTTCGCTCCTTGGGCATGCGGCACTTCGATGTTCAGCTCATCGGCGGCATAGTGCTCCACAAGGGCATGATCGCCGAGATGAAGACCGGTGAAGGTAAGACGCTGGTCTCTACACTGGCCGGCTACCTCAACGGTCTCGCGAATCCCGTTCACGTGGTCACCGTCAACGACTATCTGGCCAAGCGCGACTCCGAGTGGATGGGTCGCGTCTACGAGTTCCTGGGTCTCAAGGTCGGACTCATTCAGTCGCAGATGGATCAGGCCAAGCGTATCGAGGCGTATCAAGCCGACGTGGTTTACGGCACCAACAGTGAGTTCGGCTTCGATTACCTGCGCGACAATATGGTCGTGCGTCCTGAGCGCCGAGTTCATCGTGGCCACTCGTTCGCCATCGTCGACGAGGTCGACTCGATTCTCATTGACGAGGCCCGAACCCCGCTCATCATCTCCGGCGCGGGCACCAAGTCCGCCGACGCCTACAAGTCGTTCGCCAAGGTGATTCCGCGACTCAAGCCCGAGATCGACTTCGAGCTCGACGAGGCGAAGCGCACCATAGCGCCCACTGAAGATGGCATCAGCAAGGTCGAGCAGTGGCTCAACATCGAGGACCTTTACTCGGATCCCAGCGGTCAGATGGTCAATCATCTCCAGCAAGCGCTCAAGGCGCAGTTCCTGTTCAAGCGCGACGTCGACTATGTGGTCAAAGACGGTGAAGTCATGATCGTCGATGAGTTCACCGGCCGCCTCATGGTTGGTCGTCGGTATTCCGAGGGCCTGCACCAGGCCATCGAGGCAAAAGAGAAGCAGCATGTGCGCGAGGAGAACCAGACCCTCGCGACGATCACGCTGCAGAACTTCTTCCGTCTCTATGACAAGCTTGCCGGCATGACCGGTACGGCTGTGACCGAGGACCAGGAGTTCCGCGAGATATACAATCTGCCGGTCATGGTCATACCCACCAACAGGCCCATGGTGCGCGATGATCGCAACGACCTCATCTATCGCACAGTGGACGCCAAGTTCAATGCGGTGGCCGATGACATCATCGAGCGACACAAGGACGGGCAGCCGTGTCTTGTCGGCACGATATCCATTGAGAACTCGGAGCGTCTGAGCCGTCTACTCGATAAGCGCGGGATCAAGCACGAGGTCCTTAACGCCAAGCAGCATGAGCGTGAGGCGCACATCGTTGCGCAGGCGGGACGTCTTCAGGCTGTCACCATCGCCACCAACATGGCCGGTCGTGGCACCGACATCATCTTGGGTGGCAACCCCGATTACCTGACCGAAGATATTCTCATCGGAAAGGGAATTCCTGCTGATGAGGCCACCGACGAACAGCGCGAA
>DFBG01000019.1:3282-5133 GCA_002367305.1 Actinobacteria bacterium UBA3086
ACCGAGCGGCACGACTCCCGTCGTATCGATAACCAGCTGCGAGGCCGCTCCGGACGTCAGGGTGACCCAGGTGTGTCGCAGTTCTACCTTTCTCTCGAGGACGACCTGATGCGTCTGTTCGGCGGAAACCGAATGGATCGTATCTCGGGCATGATGGCCAAGACCCAGATTCCGGATGACATGCCGATCCAGGCAGGAATGGTCTCCAAGGCCATAGAGGGTGCGCAGCGTCAGGTCGAGGCAATGAACTTCGGCGCACGCAAGCACGTGCTTGAGTACGACGATGTCATGAACAAGCAGCGCGAGGTCATCTACGGCGAGCGCGACAGCATTCTGGATGGCAAGGATATTCACGGTCGCGTTCAAGAGCAGTTCCACGATGTCGTCGAAGCCGGTGTGCTGGATCTCTGTCCCGAGAAGGTCTACTCAGAGGACTGGGACTGGGATGCGCTCGACGTCTGGCTGAAGGCGCTGACCGGCATGAGCGACCTGCTCGATGGCAAGCGTGGCAATACGGACAACCCACATGAACTCACGAATGAGGTAGTTGATCACCTCTTGGAGATCTATCGCGCCAAAGAGGCCGATCTGGGTGAAGACAATCTGCGCGAGCTGGAGCGTCAGGTCATGCTTCGCGTCATCGATACGCGCTGGATGGAGCATCTCCTTGAGATGGACTACCTCAAGGATGGCATCGGGCTTCGAGCCATGGGCCAGCGTGACCCGCTCATCGAGTACAAGAGCGAGGCGTTCCAGATGTTCGGTGGACTTGTCGCCGGGATCAACGAGGACTTCCTGCGCACCATCATGCACGTACAGGTTGTGAAGCAGCCAGCCCAGTCGGCGCCGACCGATAAGGTCTCGTACTCTGCTCCCTCTGAGCAGTCGATCTTCGGAGGGGCCGCTCAAGCTGCCGCAGTGTCTGCCGGCCCGTCTGGGCCTTCGCCTCAGGCGATCACGGCTGCTGGTGCGTCGGCCGGAGGAGGAGCGGTCGACAGAACCGTGGTCAAGGACAAGGAAGACCCCTACGCGAATGTCGGGCGGAACGATCCTTGCCCATGCGGCAGTGGCAAGAAGTACAAGAAGTGTCATGGTGCCGCAGAGTAATGAGACGCGCTGGATTTCTCACTGCAACACACGGCGCAGTGATGAGGGGGAGTAGATGATCGACGATCGGACACAGGATATTGAGGCTATGCGGGCCCGCGTGGACCGCATGGGCGAGTACCTGCGCCTCGACGCGAAGAGCGCTGAGATCGCCGAGCTTGAGGCAAAGACCGCCAAGCCGGGTTTTTGGGACGATCAGCAGTCGGCGCAGAGCATCATGGCGTCCGTGTCGGCCTTGCGCGACGAGGTCAACTCATATGAGCTGGTCGTAACGGGCCTCGATGACGTCGAGGTCGCCAACGAGCTTGCCGTGTCCGAAGAAGACGCTGAGTTGAGCGCGGAGGTCAGGCGTGACCTGGCTTTGATCGCCTCGCGCGTCGATGATCTCGAACTCGCATCGTGGTTCACCGGTGAGTTCGACTCCGGGGACGCGATCGTCACCATCCTGCCGGGGCAGGGAGGCCTTGAGGCTCAGGACTGGGCTGAGATGCTCATGAAGATGCTGACCAAGTACGCCGATCGTAAGAAGTGGAAGGTCGACATCCACGACGCGCCCGCAGGTAACGAGCTCGGCATCGATCGAGCGCTGTTCACCGTGCACGGTCACAATGCGTACGGCATGTTGCAGGCAGAGGCCGGTGTTCATCGGCTGGTGCGCATCAGCCCCACTGACGAGAAGAAGCGCCGACAGACCACGTTCGCAGGCATTGAGATCCTGCCCGTGCTGCCCGACGATGTGGAGAT
>DFBG01000124.1 GCA_002367305.1 Actinobacteria bacterium UBA3086
GACTTACAAGAACCAGATCGGTGACGTCGTCTATCTCGGCGGGTTGAACTCGGTGTCGCAGACCGTTCGCGACAGCGTCGCCAGCGTCATCGAGTAGCACCGGATCAAATAGGTATCAAAAGAGGGGCCCCGCGTGGGGCCCCTCTTCGTTGTCTCACATCGCGCTGTCTACTCCACGATCAGCGAGCCCTCGTAGCCATCGCCGCTGCAGAGAATGTCGTACTCGCCGGCCTCCAAGGATCCAAGGCTCACGATTCCGCCTTGGGCGATGTCCTGCTCGACACCCAACGCAGGAAGCTTGACGACCACGCGACACTCCTTGCCGGGGGCGAACTCCATCTCGATCGGCACACCGGCCTCGGCGCGGATCAGGTGCGGATCGAACTGCACACCATTGTCGCCTATGGCGATGCGCTGGACCGTTCCGTCAGCGGCCAACTCCATCGGAATGGCATCGTCGGCCGTCGGCACGAGATATCCGGAGCTCACGAGCATGTCCCGAACGAACAGGTCGCCGATCACGGCGTCATCGTAGTCAACCGTGAGCTGCAGGGTGTCCATATCGAGGACCGCGTCGCCCAAGCCTGGCAGCGTGGCGATTGCTTCGAATATGTGTGCCGACTCATGCTCCGGGTCGGAGCCCTCCAGCAATCTCACCTGGAACACTGCAGACGCGTTCGTATCGCCTACACCGATCGTCTTGGTGATCGTATTGCCCTGGACGCTCACGGTTCCGGTCTGCTCGGTGAATATCTGCGGCAACGAGAACGCAGCGACCACGATCAGGACGATCGCGACGATAATGTGCGGGGGCTTGATGTTCTTCATGTATCCTCGCTTGTCGGTGGGATGCTCGTCATGTTGGACATGGAACAGCACTCGTCGTGCCACTATTGCATGAACATAGATTAGCTATCCTAACCTTGGCTCGTTATTTGTTTCACCAGTGAGGTATCATCGAACGCGCCCGCGTAGGGGAACACGAATTGAGACTCTCAAGGAGCATCCCATGACCCGCATTCTCACCCTCACAACCACTCCTCGGCTGACCGCAGCACTACTCGCCTGCATGATGACCGTCTCACTCATGTTTCCCGCTCTGGCCGTGGCCGACGACGCCACCTGGGCCTGGGTCAGCGTTGAGATCTACGACCTCGAGCCGGGCAAGACCCCGACGCTCGTGGTCCTCGCCCAGCTCGCCGAGGAAGTCGCACTTCCAGCTGAAACCTCCTTGGCGATACCCAAGACCTCCGCGCTCTCATGGGCCGGAGAGATCTACGGTGGCGATCCCGCCAATGACCCCACGCTCGACGTGACCATCGAGGAGTTCGACGAGTACAACTTGGTTCACTTCACACTTCAGGACTCCCCGCGCGTTCAGCTCGAGCTCACCACCCCCGAAGGCGCTCTGGGCGGATCCCCGGATGCGATCACCATCGATCTCCAGTGGACCGCATCGGCCGCCGCTGAGCGTGCACGGATCGGCGTGGGCGTGCCCTTCAGCAACCTACTCGAGAACACTTCGGAGGAGACCACCGTCCAGGTGCGGAGCAGCGACCTCCTCTACTCCGCTGAGACCATTCCTGTCGCCGCCGGGGATACGCTCCGGTTCGTCGGCACCATGGTGGCCGGCACCGCGCCTGAGCTCACCGAGATGATGAGCACTCCGCCAGCAGATGAGCCTGCCGATGAGACCCAGGATGCATCGGACACGGTTGATGCACCAGCGACGGCCGAGACCGACACGGAGGGTGCGCTGGACCCGGCACTCGCCACTGATACGCCCGCTGAGGACGATGGGGGCATCGACTCGACCACGCTCCTGCTCGGAGCCCTCTTGCTCGCGTTCGCCACAGTGGTCGGAATCCTGGTCTTCAGACTACGAGCGGAGCGCTCGGCCTAGCGTCTCTCCAACGCAGCTCTACTGCCCGAATCACTGCGCTGTAAATGTTTGATAATTTTTCACGAGAAAGGTTTCGCAAAGCCCCCTTGGGGCAAGAAACGACTGGCACCAAACAACACCCGCAGCCATATTGAGAACCGAGGAGCGCGACGACGCCTCCCTTACCCCCCGGATCTCACGAGACTGGCCTGCTAACCGCGCCGCCACGACTCCTCATCACTGAGGAGATGAACGCCATGGGCACGGCGTACAAAGCCCGAGTCCTGTTCAGCCTAGCGCGCATCGGCTGGGTCACGCTCGTGATCGCGGTGACCACAACCCTCACACTTCTGGGTCTGCTCCTGTTGAGTTGGACCGATTCCTGGCAGTACGCCGTGTTCGGCGTGGTGGTGGGAACGACTCTGGGCGGGCTGCGCGACGCTCGTCTCCGTCAGGCCATGGCCGGAGCGGCGAGTATCGTTCTGCTCGCATTCGCCCTGCGCTGGTCTGAGTCGGGTTCCATCCCAGACGTCGCGCTTCCGCTGGTGGGCATGACCATCATCTACTTCGTGACATTCAGCATGCTGATGCGCATCTGGAATCGTGAGTACCATGCTCCCGAAACGACCCTGGCCGATCTCGATGCGGTCGTCTCCCAGACAGGGATGGGGTGATCGCCATGACTGATTCCGGCGGCACGACCGGTTCGCATCATCCTCGTCACGAGCTGATCCCACGCGACTTCCTTCATGTGATCGCCGTCTGGTCACTCGTCCCCAGTTACATCGCTGCGGGAGGGTTCATCGGCTGG
>DFBG01000081.1:0-231 GCA_002367305.1 Actinobacteria bacterium UBA3086
GATTGCCGTTCTACGAGATCAGAGCCGCCAGAGGGCAGCGCTTCACGGACATCGACGTCGACGGAGGAGTGGCCGAGGTATTCAACGACACGGTCACGATACTCACGCGAGATGCCCGCGTTGGGCCGACAAAGACCGTCGGCTGCGCGCCCGAACAGGAAAACCCCTAGCTCAGCGCCCCGACAGCGATGAGCAAGGACGAAGGGCACCCGATTCGGGTGCCCTTCAGTT
>DFBG01000081.1:351-7077 GCA_002367305.1 Actinobacteria bacterium UBA3086
CACGAAACGCAAAGGCGAGTATAGCGAGGAAGACCTCCCGCGGCAATGGACGCCGTTCCCAGCGGTGCGACGACGCGCGAATATCCGGACAGCCCGCCCATTGTCATCGCGGAATGGTATCGTGAAACGGCGCGACAGGTCGGGGGGCTTGTCGCGAACCGTTTCGAGTGGGGGGTCACAGTTGAATACTGCTGCTTTTGCGCCGCTGCGCAACTTGGACTATCGCCGTCTTTGGACTGGCCAGATGGTCTCAGTGGTTGGGGACAAGGTAAATCAGATAGCGCTGGCCATCATGGTCTACGCAGTCACCGGATCCATGCTGCAGATGGGCATCATGCTCGGCGTCACCGTGCTGCCAGCCGCACTGCTGGGCGTGATAGCCGGCGTCTATGTCGACAGATGGGACCGTCGGATCACCATGATGGTCTCGGACGTACTACGCGCAGGCATTGTCCTGGCGGTACCCTTCGTCGCCCCATTGGGAATCGGATGGGTGTACGCTCTGTCCTTCGTGGGCGCGACCGTGTCGCTCCTGTTCGAGCCGGCCAAACGATCCCTCATACCGGACCTCGTCTCCAAGAAGCAGCTTATGGCGGCCAACTCGCTCGACATGGCGACGGTCGCGGTCTCCGAACTCGTGGGACTGGCGTTCGGTGGGGCACTCGTCGCCGCAATGGGATTCCGCGTGGCCTTCTTCCTCGACTCGGTCACGTTCCTCGTCTCGGCAGTCTTCATCTATTCGATCGTGTATCGTCCTGACCCCCAACTCTTTCCGCTGAGCAACACAAGCTCTGGGCAAGGGCTGCTCCGTGAAGCCACCGAGGGGTTGCGCCACATCAGTGGCTCTCCCCTGCTGCGCGATCTCATGGTGGTCTACGCGCTCGCCGTGACCGCAGGTGCCGCCACCGTACCCATCTGCTATGCGCTGGCCCTCAAGACGTTCGACGCTGGAGCGCCCGGTCTTGCCGCACTCGACGCAGCGATCACCGTGGGCATCCTAGTCGGCTCGATTCTGGTGGGCAGAAGTGGGCCAGAACGCAATGGGCTCAAGTTCCTGTGGGGTCTCCTGCTGTTCGGAGTAGCCTTCGCCGCCGTTTCCCTCGCCGACGATATCTACATCGCCATGGCGGTCCTCTTCATCGCGGGGATCACCAACATGTGGTTCCTCATCCCGGCAACCACGATCTTTCAATGCACCGCACAGGACTGCATGCGCGGTCGTGTGATGGCCGCAAGCACCACGGTAGTTCGCGTGTTCACCGTAGTGGGAATGGTGGTCGCAGGAGCACTGACAGAGACATACGGCACGAGCGTGCTGGCCGCTATGACAGGAATACTGGTGATCGCAGCAGCGGCAATCGGCTGGACGCGACCCTCGCTCCGAAACGCCTGATCGCCCACTCACCCCAACGGCGCACTGAGTCTCGCGAACCCTCACACCACGGACGCGCTACAGGGCAGTCAGCACAACTGCTCCCAGAGCAAGCACCACGCCCGCGCATTGCCACGCGTGCAGCCGCTCCCCCAAGACGTAGCGAGCAAGAAGCACGGTGGAGACCGGATAGAGCGATGACAGCACTGCCGCTACGGCCAAGGGCCCCCTCTGAAGGGCCAAAAGCACCACCACGTTCGCCACCATATCCAGCACACCGGCACCTATGGTGGCGGGCAGAGCCTCTCGAGAGATTCGGAACCCAGCGCCGCGCGCGAGCCCCAGTACCGCAAGGAGCGGTATCGAGCCCAACCGAGCGCCGAATAGCGGCCACAGACCAGCTTCAGGGTCGGTGAAGGAGAGCACACCGAAGAACCCGGCAAACGCGAGACCCGCGCCTATCGCAAGCAGTATCGCTCGACCACTGTGGGCAGGGTGTCCCTCCTGATGCGGAGTGGGCATTACGCTCACGATCACCACCGCAGTCAAAGCGAGGACGACTCCGGCAAGTCCGGTCATGCCCAGATTCGCGCCCGTGGCCAGATCAAAGGCCGCGGGGATAGCACCGGCCAAAGCCGCAGTTATGGGAGCAACGACCCCCATGCGACCCGTCGCAAGAGCCGCGTAGAGCATGAGCACACCGGCGCCACCGGATGCACCTGCGAGCGCGCCGAGCGCAATCTCCGACAGACCCGGCATGGACACCCGCAGGACCGCGAGCGCAACCAGCAGCACAACAAACCCGAACAACTGGGATATGAACGAGACCGAACTGGCCGATTCTCGTCGGCTGGCCAGACCTCCAAGGAAGTCCGAGCAGCCAAAGACTGCAGCTGCGGTAGTTGCAAGAAGTGCGGTCATGCGTTCTCCTTTATCGAGCAGAACCGAGGCCCAACCATACCAGCGTTTCCCGAAGTGGTCAGCCTCGCGACATTCACCTGTGCTCAAGGGGGTATATTCTGCCATAGCCGCCTCGTTGGGCAGTGACCCACAGACCTGACCCGCGCATCTGGGAAGGACGATCCATGCCGCATGCGATCTGGAGAGGCTCCATCAGTTTCGGCCTCGTCACCATCCCCGTCACCATCATGCCAGCGCTCGACACAGGAGCCGCGCTCTCATTCCACATGCTGGACGGCGAGGACCTCTCCCCCATCAAGCAGAAGCGCGTGAACGCCACAACCGGCCAAGAGGTTCCCTACGACCGGATCGTCAAAGGCTACGAGACCGATCCCGGGGCCTGGGTCGTGCTGACCGAGGATGATTTTCGAGCCGCAAACGTGAAGGCGACGCAGACGATCGACATTGTCTCCGCCGTCTGCGCCGACGAGATCGACGAGACTTATTACGACAAACCCTACTTCCTGGAGCCGGCCGCCTCGGGCCGCAAAGCGTACGCACTTCTACGGGAGACGCTGCGGGACACGAGCCGCGTTGCAATCGCCAAGGTCGTGATTCGCACCCGCGAACACTTGGCTGCACTCGTCCCTCAAGGGGACATGTTGCTGCTCGAGATTCTGAGATTCCCTCATGAGTTGCGCGATGCGGCAGGTGTGGACGTGCCGTCGTCCGACCTCAAAGCAGAAGGGATCACTCCCGCGGAGTCCGAGATGGCGGCACAACTCATCCGCACGATAGAAGCCCCGTTCTCGCCCGAGCTCTACACAGATACGTACCGGGACGATCTGCTCGCGCTCATACAGCGCAAGGCCGAGGGCGGAGACGTCTCGGTCGCAGGTGCGGCCGTGCCCGCGGAGGGCGGCGAGGTCGTCGACATCGTTGCCATGCTCAAAGCGAGTCTCGAAGCAGCGCGCAAGCAGGCCTAGGTCGCTCGCCGCGTGTAGGCACTAACCCTACGGAACAGGAAACCCGCATGCCTCTCGATCGGTACCGTGAGAAGCGCGACTTCACCGCCACGTCTGAACCTGACGGCGCGCCCACACGAGGGGCCGACGGATCCGCCGACGCACCCCACCGCCCCGTCTTCGTAGTCCAGAAACACGCCGCATCACGACTGCACTACGACTTCCGCCTCGAGATCGACGGAGTGCTCGCAAGTTGGGCGGTTCCCAAGGGCCCCAGCCTCGACCCACACATGAAGCGGCTCGCCGTTCACGTTGAGGACCATCCGCTGGACTACGGCGGATTCGAAGGCACGATCCCCCAGGGCGAGTACGGTGGCGGCACCGTCATGCTCTGGGACCGCGGCACGTTCGAACCGCTCATGGACCCCGCGACCGGACTGGCCAAAGGTGACTTCAAGTTCGTGCTGCACGGCGAGAAACTCAGCGGCCGATTCGTGCTGGTACGCATGCGCCCCCGCCCGGGCGAGAAGAGCGAGAACTGGCTGCTCATCAAGGAACGCGACGAGCACGTGCGCTCCACCGACGAGTACGACGTGACCACCGCGCGTCCCGAGAGCGTGGCGAGCGGTCGCGACCTCGCGCAGATCGCCGACAGCGCACCGCCTGTCGATACCCCCGCATCAACGAGTCCGGCACCCATCGCAAGCCCGGGCGCAGACCCCCTCCCCGTCGACGCCCCCGTCCAACTCGCCACTCTGTCAGAAGTCGCACCGGAAGGACCCGAGTGGATTCGCGAGGTCAAGTACGACGGCTATCGTCTGCGCATCGCGCTCGATAATGGCACCGCCCGCCTGCTCACCCGTAACGGTGCTGACTGGACCGACCGATTCGCCTCGCTCGCTCGCGCCGCCGAGCGCCTGCCGGTCTCGAACGCGCTGCTCGACGGCGAGGCTGTGGTCCTCAACGCCGACGGAGTCTCGGACTTCGGCGCGTTGCAGGCCTCACTCGCCGACAAGGATTCCAGCCGCATCACGTACATGGCCTTCGACCTGCTCCACCTGAACGGAAACGATCTCCGAAAGTCCTCCGTGCTCACCCGCAAAGAACTGCTCGCTTCGCTACTGGGGGTCACTGCCGATCTGCCCGCCGGATCGCTCGACACACCCCTGCGTTACGCAGCCCACGTGATCGCCGCAGGCGATGCATTCCACCGCAGCACCTGCGATCTGGCGCTCGAGGGCTCGGTCTCCAAGCGAGCAGACCGCCCCTACATTTCCGGGCGCACGCGCGATTGGATCAAGGTCAAGTGCCTCAAACGCCAGGAGTTCGTCGTGGGCGGCTTCACCGACCCGGGCGGCGCGCGCACAGGCTTTGGGGCGCTCCTACTGGGCACCCGCGACCCGAGCGATCCGGGCGGCGCGTTGCGCTACGTCGGCCGTGTGGGAACCGGCTTCTCCAACCACGACCTCACCCGCATTCGCACACAACTCGACGCGCTCGCGACACCGAAGCTGCCCTTCGACCAGCCTCCGCGCATCCCCGGCCACGTACTCCACGGGGTTCGCCCCCAGCTGGTCGCCGAGGTGACATTCCAAGAGTGGACCGCCGACGGACATCTACGACACCCGTCGTTCAAGGGCCTGCGTACCGATAAGCCCGCCGACGAGGTCGTGCTCGAAACGCCACTCGCGGCCACGTCCCCCGCCACGCTCACCAACCCCGAAAAGGTCCTGTTCCCTGAGTCCGGCACCACCAAGGCCGATCTCGCCCGGTACTACACGAGCGTCGCACCTGCGATTCTGCCGCACCTGATCGGTCGTCCACTCACGCTGGTCCGCTGCCCGCATGGTCGCGAGGGCAACTGCTTCTACCAGAAGCATCCTGACATGCGCTCGCTTCCCGCGGCGCTCCGCACCGTCAAGATCGCTGAGAAGTCCGGACTCCAGACCTATCTCCATCTCGACACACTTGAGGGGCTGCTCGCGTTGGTGCAACTCGGAACGCTCGAGATCCACGCGTGGAACTCGCTCGTGGGCGATCCAGAGCGACCTGATCGCGTGGTGTTCGACCTCGATCCCGGCCCCAATGTCTTGTGGCCGCAGATTCGCCAGGCCGCTCTCACCGTGCGCGACGCGCTGGATGCGCTGGGTCTGCCCGCGTATCTCAAAACAACCGGCGGCAAGGGACTTCACATCGTCACCCCCATCGTGGCCGACGGAGACCACAACGAGGTCCGCGCGTTCGCTCGCGCACTCGTCGGCCAGTTGGCGCAGCATGATCCGTCCATGTTCACCGCAAAGATGGCAAAGGATGCGCGCGGAGGCTTGGTGTTCCTGGACTACCTGCGCAACGCGCATGGCGCCACGGCGGTCGCGGCCTTCTCCACCCGGGCGCGAACCGGGGCCACCGTCTCGGTGCCTATCACGTGGGACGAGCTCACCGACGATTCGGATCCCCAGGCGTTCAACGTGCGCTCCGTTCCCGACCGACTCGCGGCATTGGGCGACACGAACCCATGGGAGGGTTACGAGGCTTCCCGGACAGCGCTATCCGACGAGATCCTGACGGCGCTGGGAGTTCCTCGGCAGGAACGGATGAGTTAGCGGGGGTTAGCGGGGGCGTGAGCGACCCTAGGCGAGATCACGGACCTTCAGCGCGGCGGCCTCGGCCAGATCCTGCCCTACGACGAGTCTGAGAGCAGTCACCAGGTTCTCCGAGATCGAGGGAAGATCCATGCGATCGATGCTGTCCGGCGTCTTGCCGATACGCTTCGACTCCACGTCAACCGACACCGATGCCAGCACGGTACCGATAATCGGGCGCAGAACTTCTTCTATGCGTGTCGCCAAGACGTTGGGCAACTTACGATCCCTCCGTATCTGCGGCAGCCTGCTTCATGACTTTCATGAACGCCACGAGTGACGCACGCACACGGAAGAAGTAAACGGAGAACAACGCCATGCCTGCAGTGAGAAGTAGATCCGATGCGAGCGTGATCAGCTCGGGCGACGATGCCGACGGAACAAAGAGCACGACCCAGCGAGCCAGCATGGAAGCCGCGATACAGATCGCACCCGTCATGATGTAGGTCATGTTGTCGGCGATGCTAGAGCCCGCAGAGACCTCCTTGAGCATGATCGAGCCCACGAGTAGGATCACCGCGGTGAACAACCCAAAGCCGACAGACGTGATGCTCAGCCACTCGGGTACCACAACTTCCCCTACACCGGCAGCGAACGCTGGTGCGGGAATCATAAGCGTCACACCCAAGGTGGTTGCGACGGCGATAGCCCTGCTTCTCATGGTCCCTCCTCATGCACGGATACAAGAATCCCGTGCGTGTTTGACCGAAATCCTCCGACCAGAATAGTGCAATCGCGTATTCCGCGTCGAAGACACGCGTCATAGTATCAATCGGCATATCTGTCGGACGGCTGGAATGGTTTGTAAATTCTACCTACGTCTCTGTCGCTAGACTTCATCGGCGTC
>DFBG01000141.1 GCA_002367305.1 Actinobacteria bacterium UBA3086
CCATGTCTGTGCCGACGACGAGCGTGAGGACTGGGCCCGTATCGCCGCAGAGGGCTTTGCAGATGACCGGGAGCCCACGCAGGCCGAGTACGACACTGGGTTCATGGTGGCGCATCGTCCCGAAGCGATACTGCTGCTCGCCACGGTCGATGGAGAGCTCGCTGGTACCGGTGAGGTTCTCACAGGCGGTGGTGTCGGCTATCTTTCCGGTGATGCGACGCTGTTACGTTTTCGGGGAAAAGGAGTGCAGACGGCGCTCCAGCGTGAGCGTCTCCGCATTGCGGCGCAAGCCGGATGCGACATCGCACTCACTGAGTCGAAGCCGGGAAGTCCGTCGCAGCGCAATCAGGAGCGGCGAGGGTTCCGAGTCGCGTACACTCGATTCGAGGTGCATCGTTCGCTGTAGGCGAACCGAACGTAGGGGGAGTACGTATGCTTGATCTCCAACAGACCACAGTCGCCTTCATCGGCACTGGCGTGATGGGCGCATCCATGGCCGGTCACCTCATGGACGCGGGTTGTTCGCTCGTGGTCCACAACCGAACGCGCGCGAGGGCCGAAGCACTCATCGCTCGCGGTGCCACATGGGCTGAGAGTCCTGGTGTCGCGGCCGCCGCCGCCGACGTCGTGATCACCATCGTTGGCTATCCCGCCGATGTTGAGGCGGTGTATATGGACGAGGGCGGCATTATCGAATCAGCGCGCGAAGGTGCGTATCTCATCGACATGACGACTTCGTCACCGGCTCTCGCGGTGCGGATCGCCGGTGCTGCGTCCCAGCGTGGCATGCATGCCTTGGATGCACCGGTCTCAGGCGGTGACGTCGGCGCCCGGAATGCGAAGCTCACGATCATGGTGGGCGGGGATGCTTCGGCGTTCGATGAGGTCGAGCCCTTGTTGCGGGTGATGGGCCCCAATGTGGTGCTTCAGGGTCCGGCGGGTGCGGGGCAGCACACCAAGATGTGCAATCAGATCGCCATTGCCTCGACCATGATGGGAGCGGTCGAGTCGCTTGCCTACGCCCGGAAGGCAGGACTCGATCCCGCACGTGTGCTCGAAAGCATCGGTGCGGGCGCGGCAGGCAGCTGGACGCTCACCAATCTCGTACCGAGAATGATCGCGGGTGACTCAGCACCCGGTTTCTATGTGAAGCACTTCATCAAGGATATGGGCATCGCGATCTCGTCGGCATATGAGATGGGATTGGAGCTTCCGGGACTCGATCTCGCGAAGGGGCTCTACGAGCATCTTGCCGAGCTGGGCCATGCCGACAGCGGAACGCAGGCACTCATCGAACTCTACCGATAAGGGGAAGCTTTCATGGAGACAGTGTGGACGGTGGTGGGCGGAGCCGCGGGGCTCGCTCTGGGGATCATAGGCGGGTTCAAGATCGGGGCGCTCGTGCAGGAGAGGTCCGGTTGGTACTACTGGACACTCAACATCGTCGCGATGGTCGTCGGTGTCATGATCACGACCGTTGGACTCGCATACGCTTGGGGATGGCTCTCGGTCGGCGGCATGGGACTCATCGCAGGCGGCTTCACCGGACTCAAGTACGGTTATGGCAAGAGCGTCGGCTTGTGGCGCGTTCACGATACCTGGATGCGCACGGACGAGGACATGCGCAACTGAGGTTCATCACAGCGGCACCTGCCGTTCACAACTCCTTCATACCTCGTGAGCATACTCATGGATAGAACGACCGTCTGAGTTACCTGACATATATTCCGATGAGTTGCACACGGAGGTGTGAACGATGAAGAACAAAGCTCCTGTATGGGTTGTCGTCGGTCTGGTCGCTGGACTGACTCTGGGTAGCATTGGAGTGGCGTCGGCTGCCCCGGTAGCCGATCCGGCCACTGGCGAGCCTATGGGCTTCGGACTACGGATGGGAACTGCCATTCGCGATGCTGGCGCTCGTATGGTGGACATCCTGGCCGACTTGACCGGACTCGATCTCGAAGAGGTCACCGATCGTCGTGCCGCTGGCGAGTCTGTCGCCGATATTGCTGAGAGCGAGGGCGTGGATGTCGCTGACGTGGTCGGAGAGGCGACCAGTGTGCGTGAGCAGATGCTCGACGAGCGCGTTGCCGACGGAACGATCACCGCTGAGGACAAGGACGCCATCCTCGAGCAGATGAATACGCGCATGAATGAGCGCGTTCAGTCGACTGACGCCGGCACGTGTGGCGAAGGCGGCAGGGGCGGTGGCCGCGGTGGCATGGGCGGCGGCGGTCGCGGTGCCGGTGGCATGGGCGGTGCCGGATGCGGCGCCCCGGTAGTGGATTCGAGCGCAGCAGCTCCGGTCACGTTCTAGGACTGAACCGAAGTTCGATCGAGTCGATTGCATCGACTGATACGACAGAAGGGCGGGCCCACAAGGGTCCGCCCTTCGTTTGCTCTGCGGGGGAGGGGATGACTGCTGGGGTTCAGTCGGTGATGCCCAGCGCTTCCACGAGGAGGGCCCGATCGAAGTCGACGATGATCTTTTCGTCGATCTCAAAGGTGGGCGTGTGGATGTCCCCGTTGTTCATGGCTGCGACCTTCTCGCGCAGGTTCAGGCTCGTGGAGATATCGATGTCGGTGTAGGGGACGTCGTGGTGCTCCAGCCAGACCCGGGCTCGCGCACAGTCGGGGCAGAACGGCATACAGTACATGCTCACGTTGGGTTGCGACGACATCGATTCCTCCCAGAGGTTATACGTACGTCTCTCACTTGATATACCCCTGCAGCGGCTGTCAGCCCGCGGTGGTACCATCCTTCTAGATAACGTATCGGCGCCACGCGGGTTCAGTTTCGCGGAGAAGCGCCTATTCACAAGGGGGAACCATGCCCGACGAAGCACATTCACTCGCGGTCTTCATTGATTTCGAGAACCTGGCACTTGGCGTTGAGAAGAATGCCAATCGTTCACGATCAAAGAAGCGAGTGGAAGTCCTGGACATGGGTCGCGTCCTTGAGCGTCTCGTTGAAAAGGGCAAGATCGTAGCCAAGCGCGCCTATGCGGACTGGGGTCGCTTTCAGAACTACGTGACCCCGCTCCACGAACTCGGTATCGAGCTCATGGAGATTCCGGAGCGCGGTGTCACAGGCAAGAACTCCGCCGACATCAAGCTGGTGGTCGATGCCATGGAACTCAGCTACGCCAAGGAGCACATAGACACCTTCGTCATCGTGTCGGGCGACTCCGATTTCACGCCGCTCGTGGGCAAGCTCAAGGAGAACGGCAAGTCCGTCATCGGGCTTGGCATGAAGGACTCCACCAGTGATCTTCTCGCGACCAACTGCGATGAGTTCATCTACTACGAGGATCTTGGTGTTGCCAAAGGTGCACCTGCGCTGGGTGACAAGGTCACCAAGAAGCAGCGTCCGGCGTACGACCTCCTGTTCGAGACGATCGAGGCGCTACAGCGTGAGAATGTGGATGCCATGCACAGCTCGCTCGTGAAGGACACCATGAAGCGCAAGCAGCCGTCGTTCACTGAGTCCAACTACGGGTATCGTTCGTTCACGCAGCTGCTCGAGGACGTACAGAAGCGCGGTTTCATCACGCTGCGCAAGGACCAGCGCTCCGGAACGTATGTGGTCGAGGGTTTCTCCGGAGAGAAGTAGGCGTCGACTCCTGTGATACCGTGACGCCATGAATGATCTCACCTTCTTCGCAACCTGCCCGCGTGGTATCGAGGGCCTGCTCGCGCACGAGCTTCGCTCCTTCGGCCTCGACGGCGTACACCAGTTGCGCGCTGGAGTCGCATTCACCGGGCCTTTGGAGTCCGGATATCGCGCATGCCTCTGGTCGCGACTCGCCGCTCGCGTTCTACTGAACCTCACGTCGGTTCCCGCTGGCGACCCAGATGAACTCCACGCCGGTGTCATGGCCATGCCATGGGAGGATCATCTCTCGGTCGACGGCACACTCGCTGTCGACTTCACGTCGGCTCGTTCGCCCATCACGCACACTCACTATGGAGCACTGCGGGTCAAGGATGCGGTCTGCGATCGCTTTCGCGATCGTGAGGATCGCCGTCCCAGCGTGGACACGGAAGCTCCGGACGTGCGCATCAACGTGCTCGCTCGGTCGCGCGACGCGGTCATCTCAATAGACCTTTCGGGTACCGCCCTGCATCGTCGTGGATATCGCGCAGATCGCGTGCAGGTCGAAGCACCGCTCAAGGAAAACCTCGCGGCTGCCGTGCTGCTTCACGCAGGGTGGCCGTCCATCGCCGCGCGTGGCGGTGGATTCGTCGATCCCATGTGTGGATCGGGCACGTTGGGCATCGAGGCTGCATGGATCGCGGGAGATGTCGCACCTGGGTCAATGCGCGAGCAGTGGGGTTTCTCCAAGTGGCTCGGTCACGACCGGGATCTCTGGTATCGCCTGGGCTCGGAAGCCGAGGAGCGTGCCGATGCCGGACGTGTGAACATTCCGCCGATCCTGCTCTCCGATCACGATCCTCGGGCCATAGGAGTCGCTCGTGACTGCATCGAGCGCGCTGGCCTCACGGGCATTGTTTCTGTGACAGGTGCCGATCTGACCGAGATGCGGCCTCCGGCGACGGGCCCCGCTGGGCTCGTGGCGGTCAACCCGCCGTACGGTGAGCGTCTGGGTGAGCGCGAGGACGTGCGTATGCTCCATGAGCGACTGGGGCAGACGTTGCGGACATCGTTCCCGGGCTGGAGAGCAGCGGTGTTCACGGCGGCGATCGATCTCATCCCACGTCTGGGAGTTCCCGTGCGCGAGACTCACGAACTCTACAACGGACGCATTCCCACGAGTGTATTCGTGCTCGACGTACCGGGTACGGGTCATGACGATACGCGGCGTGACGACACAGGTCGTGACGGCACAGGGTCTGTGCCCGAGTCTGTCGCTGTTCCCAAGCCAAGCATGAGCATGCAGGCCGAGCAGTTCGCCAATCGACTTCGCAAGAATGCCAAGCATCTGGGCAAGTGGGCTCGTCGGACGGGCGTGACCTGCTACCGCGTATACGATGCGGATCTACCTGATTACAACGTGGCTATTGATATCTATGCAGGGGCCGCCGACGACGAGGGCCGTGTATGGGTGCACATCGCCGAGTACGCGCCGCCCGCCGAGATCGAGCCGTCCACCGCACGACGTCGTCTCGAGGAGATCCTCATGGTCACGCCCGAGGTGCTCGGCGTGCCTGAGACCGATATCTCGCTCAAGGTGCGTGAACGCAAACGTGGATCCGAGCAGTATGAGCGCGTGGATGAGTCGGGAGAGGCGCACACCGTCGCCGAGGATGGCTTGCTCTTCGAGGTCAACCTCACCGACTACCTCGATACCGGTCTCTTCCTCGATCATCGCTCCACGCGCCACACCATTCGCGAACTCGCACAGGGTACGCGATTCCTGAATCTCTTCGCTTACACCGGCAGTCTCAGCGTCTACGCAGCGGCAGGTGGTGCCAAGTGGACGGTGACCGTGGACATGTCGCGCACGTACTTGGACTGGGCGCGTCGCAATATGCGACTCAACGGGTTCACGGGTCCTTCGCATCGCCACGATCAGGCCGATGTCACTACCTGGCTGGGCAAAGCTGCGAGTGAGGGCCAGGAGTTCGACCTCATCTTCATCGACCCTCCTACGTTCTCCAACTCAAAGCGGATGGAGGGCACGTTCGACGTGCAGCGAGATCACGTCGCACTGCTCCGCGATGCCATGCGCGTCCTGGCGCCCGGTGGCTCGATCATCTTCTCCAACAACCGAAGTGGCTTCAAAATGGACACGGACGCCCTTGCCGACCTGCAGTTGAAGGACATCACGGCCTCAACGATTCCGAAGGATTTCGAGCGCCGACGGGTACACACTACATGGAGGATCGAGCGAGCCTGACTCGCTCGACCCATTTGGTGAACGAGGAGGGCGCATGGCTTCGGAGATCAGGAGCGTGACAGAGTTCGATTCGATCGAACTCAAAGGCGTGGGGGATCTGCACGTCGAACAGGGTGAGCAGGAGACGCTCCGAATCGAAGGGGACGACGAGGTCATTCGTCAGATCATCACGGAAGTCTCGAATCGTAGACTCGTGATCAGATTCGATACTTGGACGGCGCTCCGCATGTGGGGCACATCGCAGAAAGTTGCGTTCCATATCACGGTCAAAGAACTCACTCATGTGACCATCTCGGGTTCGGGGTCGCTCGACCTCGCGCACTTCAAGACTGAATCCCTTGATCTCTCGCTCACCGGTGCCGGCAGTATCACGGCCGACGTGGAAGTCTCCAAGCTGCAGGCGGGAGTCGCCGGTTCGGGCGACTTCACCGTCAAGGGCTCTGCCAAGGAAGTTGATATCCGAATCACCGGCGCCGGTTCATTCCGGGGTCTCGGGCTCGAAGGGCAGGATGTCCGCGTCTCCATCGGTGGAGCCGGCAAGGCGTCGGTGAAAGCCGAGGCTACCCTTGATGTGCAGATAGGCGGGGCTGGCAGTGTCGAGTATCTGGGTACTCCAGCGTTGACCCAGAAGATCGGTGGCATCGGCAAGATCGAGCGTGCAGCGGTCTAGTGCACACGCCGCGCGCATTGACTGTTGCTGGTCGAATCATCGTCGAGACGGTTCGTGCGTGGGCGGAGGATGGCGCTCCGCGACTCGCCGCAGCACTCGCGTACTACCTGCTGATAGCGCTGGCACCCATGCTGCTCTTGACCGTGTGGAGCGCGAGTCTGCTCTTTGAGCGAGCTGATGTTCGGGCTGAGATTCTCGTGTGGGCGTCCGGAATCGCGGGGGAGAGCGGAGCGGATGTTGCCGAGACGGTGCTCTCCGCGCTCGCGGCCTCCGGTCTCAGCGCGGGCGCGACGGTGCTGACGGTGCTGATTGCGATATTTGGCGCGACCGCAGCGTTCGGCCAACTTCAGTCGGCGCTCAACATCGTGTGGGAGGTCGAGCCCAGGCGCACGGGGGTGTCGGGATTCCTGGTCAACCGAGCGTTCGCCTTTCTCCTGATGTCAGCGCTGGGCCTGCTATTGCTCGGGTCGGTGTTCTTGGGAACGTCGCTCTCGGCGTTCTCGGGTCAGTTCGCCGGGGCATTGCCCGACGCGGAGGTTGCGGCTCGCATGTGGGAGGCACTCGTCTCGGTGGTGGGCGGGACGGTGGTGTTCATCCTGGTCTTCAGTGTGTTACCGGAAAGCAGGATCGCAGTCCGCGACACATTGGTGGGGGCATTTGTGACATCGGTCCTCTGGACGGTGGGCAAAACGGGCCTCGCCGCTTATCTTGCCAGCAGCAGCGTCGCGGATGCCTATGGAGCGCTCGGTTCATTTGTGGTGCTCCTAGTGTGGCTCTACTACTCGGCTCAGGTGGTGATCCTGGGGGCGGAGTTCACACATGTTTGGACACAGCATCGGGCGGCAGTCAGTGCCGATGAATCCACGTGATGAGAGGGTGATGATCTTGTCTGTGTGTTCGGCCGACAGTGTCTCTGTGCTTCGCTGGAAACGCTTGCGTGCTTGGTCAGAAGGGCGATTTGGAGTAGAATGAGGGTCTGCGCTTGAACCTTCCGCGACGCACATTCGAGTGTCGCGTGCTGCGCGACTCGTTATTATTCGGCGACGCGCTCATCGTTTTTGATTTGCAGGAGGTACGTTTCCGTGGGCTGATGGGCAAGGCATTCGCGAGTTCGCTCGTCGCGCCGTTCGTCTGCTCTCTGGGTAAGACAACCACGATGAGCTTTGGCGGTCGAGCTCGATCGCCTCATGCTGTAGCTGGCACGAATAGGAGAGGGTGATTCAGATTTCGGGCAAGACGATCGCCGAGAAGATATTCTCGGCACACTCCGGTACAGACGCGCATGCGGGCGACATCGTCGTCGCTGACGTCGATTTCGTGATGGGTCAGGACGGCACATCGCCGCTCGCCATCGCCGCACTCGAGAACATGGGTGTTGACGAGGTGTTCGACCCCAAGAAGGTCGCGCTCGTCATGGATCACAGCTCACCCAGTCCCATCGAGGGCGTGAGTGCTCTTCACACGATCATGCGCAACTTTGGCAAGAAGACCGGAGCCAAGATCTACGACGTAGGCTGCGGTGTGTGCCATCAGCTCATCCCCGAGCAGGGTCACGTGGTTCCAGGCGATCTCATGGTCGGTTGCGACAGTCACACCTGCACGTACGGCGCGCTGGGCGTCTTCTCCACCGGCGTCGGTTCAACCGACGGTGCGGCGGCGATGGCGGCAGGCAAGCTCTGGTTCAAGGTTCCAGACACCATGAAGGTGGTGTACGGCGGAGAGCTTCAGCCGGGCGTGTTCAGCAAGGATCTCATCCTGGCGCTGGCCGGCAAGATCAAGGCAGACGGCGCTACCTATATGGCACTGGAGTTCCATGGTCCGGTCATCGACGCACTGAGCGTTGAGGCCCGCATGACCATCTCCAACATGGCCATCGAAGTCGGCGCCAAGGCCGGTCTCATGAAGGCCGACGAGAAGACGCTCGCCTGGTACGAGGGTCGCTCCGAGCGTACGCCGCTCGTTGTAGACCCCGACGACGGCGCCGTGTATGCGGAGACCGTCGAGTTCGACGCGAGCACCATCGGGCCCATGATCGCCAAGCCGCATGCAGTGGATAACGTGTCCCCGATCGAAGAGATCGAGGGACTGCCGATCGCGCAGGGTTTCATCGGTACGTGCACCAACGGTCGTCTCGAGGATCTCAAAATAGCTGCGGGCATCCTGGAGGGTCGCACCATCCATCCGGACGTGCGTCTCATCGTTGCTGCCGCATCCAAGGACATCTACCTCGATGCCATGGAGGCCGGCTACATCCAGACGCTCGTCAAGGCGGGGGCCTCGATCGTGACCCCGGGCTGCGGTCCGTGCGTCGGCACTCACAACGGTGTGCCGAGCAACGGCGAGAACGTCATCTCCACGGCCAACCGCAACTTCAAGGGCCGCATGGGCAACTCCAATGCGTTCATCTACCTCGGTAGCCCGGCCACGGTGGCGGCTTCCGTGATCGAGGGCAAGATCACCGACCCGCGTAAGTATTTCAAGGGAGGGGACGCCCGATGACGATCGAAGCCAAGGCATTCAAATATGGCGATGACATCAACACGGACTACATCATCTCCGGCAAGTACAAGTTCAAGTCCAACGACATGGAGGCCATGGCCGTCCATGCGATGGAGGATCTGGACTCGGAGTATTACAACAAGATGAAGCCGAACGGTGGCTTCTTGGTCGCCGGCACGAACTTCGGTATGGGCTCCAGCCGTGAGCAGGCGCCGCTCGTCCTCATCTACAGCAACACGCAGGCGATACTTGCCAAGAGTTTCGCTCGCATCTTTTATCGCAACGCCATCAACACAGGTCTGCCGGTCGTGGAGTGCGACACGGATCTGATCGATGAGGGCGATGAGTTGGCTCTCGATCTCACCGGTGGCGTGTTGCGTAACGCCACGAAGGGTATCGATATCGAGATCAAGCCACTTCCCGACGTCATGGCCCAGCTCTTGGCCGACGGCGGTTTGGTGCAGCACTTCAAGAAGCATGGTGGATTCAACCTCTAGGAGACGGCATGGCAGCCGAGAAGAAGGCTAGTAAGGGATACCTCACAGGCGACAAGGAAGAGATCGCCGAACGCGCGGCCGGGGACGAAGCAGCACTTGCTGCCGTCTTCGAGGCGCTTTCAGGGGAGGACCGCAGAATGCGAGTTCTGGCAGCTCGCTCGATACACGTGCTCTCGATCAAGACACCGGATGTTCTTCGACCTCATGCGGAGCATCTGATTGACGCGCTGGATCGTCCTGAGCCGCAAACGCGGTGGGAGGTCCTTGGTGCATTTGAGCAGCTCGTGGCCGTCGACGCCCGTCTGATCGCCAAGGCGATCACGGCGGTTTCGACCGCGCTTCACGATGCGGAGTCCGGCGTGGTCCGACTCGCTGCATTCCGCGTGCTCGCCGCCTATGGCGCGACCACAGAGAATCGTTCGGAGAAGGTCTGGCCGCTCATCGACGAGGCGATCCGTGTCTATCACGGTGACCCCGAGTTCCCCGCGATGCTCGTGGGAGTTGTGCGTCTCGTTCAGGGGTCCGCTTCCAAGGACGTCAAGACGGCCGCTGCGGAGCGCATGGTGTTCGATTCAGAGCACACCAAGGGTCTTGTCGGCAGGCGTGCCAAGCAGATCGTGAGCTGCGGCAATCTGCCCCCCAAGCCGGTCGAAGAGGACGAGTAGACTCCAGCCCTCAAGTTCGTCCCATGTATGCACTACGCGCCCGGTCATGCGACCGAGGTGCTGACCAGTCCGCGGGTGCGCCGCTGTGAGCCGCCCACGAACCAGCAGGAGGAATCATTATGGCCAAGCATACGGTGACACTCATTCCCGGTGACGGAATCGGGCCCGAGCTCACTCGCGCAATGACGCGCGTGGTCGACGCGACCGGTGTCGACATCGAGTGGGAGTCCGTTGACGCGGGCGCCGACGTCATGGAGAAGTACGGCACACCGTTGCCGGATCACGTTCTCGATTCGATCCGCAAGAACAAGGTCGCCATCAAGGGTCCGATCACCACGCCCGTCGGTGGTGGCTTTCGCAGCGTGAATGTTGCGATCCGCAAGAAGCTCGATCTCTACTCTTGTCTGCGTCCGTCGTTCTCGATCCCGGGCACCGGCGCGCGGTACGACAACGTCGACCTCGTGATCGTTCGTGAGAACACCGAGGACCTCTACGCTGGCATCGAGTTCGAAGAAGGATCCGAGGCTGCTGCTGAGCTCATCAAGTTCGCGGCCGACTCCGGTGCGGGCGTCATCCGGCCCGACTCAGGAATCTCGCTCAAGCCGATCTCCATTGAGTGCAGCCGTCGCATCGTGAAGTTCGCGTTCGACTACGCGATCGCCAACGGCCGCAAGAAGGTCACCGCGGTGCACAAGGCCAACATCCTCAAGCACTCGGACGGCCTGTTCCTCAAGATCGCTCGTGAGGTCGCTGCAGAGTACGCCGACTCCGGCGTGGAGTTCGACGACTACATCATCGATGCCACCTGCATGCAGCTCGTATTGCACCCCGAGTGGTTCGACGTGCTCGTGCTTCCCAACCTCTACGGTGACATCGCCTCCGACCTAGCAGCAGGTCTTGTCGGCGGACTTGGTATCGCACCGGGCGCCAACATCGGCACCGACTACGCGGTGTTCGAGCCGGTTCATGGCTCCGCCCCCAAGTACGCGGGCAAGGACATGGCCAACCCCACCGCCGAGATACTCTCGGCAGTGCTCATGCTCAACCACTTGGGCGAGCGTGACGCAGCCGATCGCATTCTGAATGCGGTCAAGACGGTTCTGGCCGAGGGCGAGACGGTTACGTACGACATCCGTCGCACCAACACCGGGAGCACCGACGGTGCTGTCGGCACGCAGGCATACGCCGACGCGCTGATCGCCAAGCTCTAATCGCACGCTCGTTTCGCAACACGAAGGACCCTGGCCGCACGTTCGGGTCAGGGTCCTGTTCATGTTCGGCCTTCCATTCCGTGTCACTTTCTCGCGTACAATCCTCTGTGTCGGGAATCATGCAAACAACAGCGGAGGGGGCACCAGCGTGACGGACGTGACCGAGGACCAGGCCGCAGTGGCGGCTAGTCGGCGCAAACTCATTCTTGTGGCGGTCGTAGGCGTGCTGGTCGTCAT
>DFBG01000011.1:0-6850 GCA_002367305.1 Actinobacteria bacterium UBA3086
CCGAGCTTGTCCTCGTCCGCTTTGGTCTTGGCGACGATAGCCACGGGATAGAGAGGCTCCGGCAGGGGCATCGCGTCGAAACTCGTTCTGCCCTCGCCCAGCGTGTCGCCGGTGAGCGTGTCAGCGAGCTTGGGAAGGACCGCGATGTCGCCGGCAGGTATCGCCTCGACGTCGACCGTGTCCTTGCCCTTCATCTTGTAGACGTGCGCAATGCGTTCCTTCTTGCCGGTACGGACGTTCAGGAGTTCCATCCCGGGCTTGAGAGTGCCTGACACGACCTTGACGTAGTTGATGCGTCCTACGTACGGGTCGGACATGGTCTTGAACACCCATGCGGTGACCGGTCCGTCGATCGTGACATCCATCTCGTCGCCGTCGGTGGTGGGAATGGGGCCATGGGCTGTCGGCTGGGGGAAGAAGCTCACGATCTCGTCCATGAAATCCTTGACACCGATGACCTCTGTGGCGGAACCGACGAACACAGGGATGAAGATGCCCTGAGCTATGGCCTTGTCGAGAAGGGTCTCGAGTTCCTCCTGTGAGAGACGTTCACCCTCCAGGTACTTCTCCATGAGGTCGTCATCCGCTTCGGCGACGAGCTCCAGCAGCTTGTCTCGCCACTCTGTCGCCGACTCTTTCAGATCATCGGGGATATCCGTTTCGGTGATCTTGGCGCCTATGCCGTGGACGTAGGCTTTCATGCGAATGATGTCCACGACACCTTTAAGCCCTTGTTCCTTGCCGAGAGGAATCTGGACGAGGCCCACTCGGTGGCCGAAGTCATCGATCAACTTCTGGAGAGCGCCCTCGTAATCGGCGTGCTCCTTGTCGAGTCGGTTGATGAACACTGCACGAGCAATGCCCATCTCTCCGGCGTACTTCCAGAGACGATCGGTCTGAACCTGAGGTCCGGAGACGGCGTCGACGACGAAGAGAGCCATTTCTGTGGCTTCCATCCCCGCGATGGCGTCGCCCATGAAGTCGGCGTAGCCGGGGGTGTCGATGATGTTGATCTTGACGCCCTTGTACGTGAGTGGTGCGAGGGTGAGGTTGATGCTCATCTTGCGTTTGATCTCTTCGGCGTCGTGATCGAGGTTGCTGTGCTCCTCGTCAACGCTTCCAAGACGCGATGTTTCGCCGGCCAGGTAGAGCATAGCTTCTGCGAGGGACGTTTTGCCCGCACCGCCGTGACCGACGAGAACAACGTTGCGGACTTTGTCAGTGCTTGGTGCTCCCAAGTGCATCTCCTCCTTGTTCGAGACCCTTCAAGGTCGAACCAGCAAGACGCTCGGAACGCATGTGTGCACGCCCCGCGCGCTGTGCCTTCAGCATACTCCTGCACGCCGGTGTCGGCACTGATAGAATGTGACACGGCTTTCGACGACTTCACGTCGTTCGCGGCCATGTCATGGTACGTACCCCAGGAAGGACCCGCGCTACATGCGAATGCGATCGAAGCACCTGTCGCTCATTGTCCTTGCCATCATTCTGGTTGCCTCTGTGGTTGTTCTGCAGGGTTGCTCGAGCGGTGCCGATAAGACAAGAGATATCTCCTACGGTGGCTCAGGCGAGGCTGAAGAGTCTGCGCAAGAGCCAGTCGAAGAGTCAGTAGAAGAGCCTGCCATTCCGTTTGAGGAGGACCCCTTGTATACACCCAGTTACGAGATCCAGGGCAATGAGATCGCCGTCATCAACACCAATAGAGGCGTCATCAAGTTCGAGTTCTTCGGCGAGGATGCACCCAATCACGTTGCGGCATTCATCGAACTCGCTCAGAAGGGCTTCTACGACGGAACCAAGTTCCATCGTGTGGTTCGCGAACCCGAGCCTTTCGTGATCCAGGGTGGCGACCCGCTCTCCAAGACCGATGACCCCATGGTGGGTACCGGCGGCCCCGGATACAGCCTCGCTGCGGAGTTCAACGAGAACAAGCATCTCGAGGGAACCGTCTCCATGGCACGTTCGCAGGATCCGAACTCAGCGGGTTCGCAGTTCTACATCTGTCTGGCGCCGCTGCCGTTCCTTGATGGTCAGTACACGGTTTTCGGTCAGGTGACCGAGGGCCTTGATATCGTTCAAGCGGTCATGCAGGGCGATGTCATGGAATCCGTCACGATAGAGACCGAATAGCAGCCGACCGAGGAGACGTGCGTGGACGAGGCGCGATTCCAAGAATCTAAGACGGCGTACGAGGCCGGTGACTACCGCGCTGCTGCGAAGGGTTTCCTCGCATCGGCAGGGCGTAGTGCTGACGGCAGCGGCGCCGCATACCATATGGCGGGCAACGCACTCATGCGGCTGCGTCGTCACGGTGATGCCGTTACCGTCTATGGCCATGCCCTTCGCGACGATCTCTACGATCAGCGTGGTGCGGTGCGCACCAATCAGGGCACCGCTCTTGCTTCAATGGGCGAGTACGCCGAGGCCGTGAAGTCATTCGAAGCCGCCATCGGCGAGCCGGGATATCCCACTCCCTATAAGGCCCATCAGGGTGTAGCGTCCGCGCTGCTCGAGATGGGACGCGTTGACGAGGCAGCCGCCTCGTATCGGCGGGCGGCACTCGACGAGAGCAATCCGGATCCGGGCCGTGCGCTCAACAACCTCGGTCTCTGTTTCATGGCGTTGCGACGACCTGAAGATGCTGTTGAGGCATACAAGGCGGCCATCGGGTTCGATTCATATTCAGGCAAGGGGCGGGCCCTCGCCAATTTGGGCATCGCCTTCTCCATGAGTGGAGAGCACAAGCAAGCGGTTCGTGCATTTGAGAAGGCGACGCAGATGCATAGTCACGAACTCTCGAGTGCTGCGAGTGCCGCGTTCGAGTCCAGCAAGGATGCGCTGGCGGCCTCGCGCGAGACGGTCGACGGCTGGCAGACGGGCGAGATGCCTCCCATGGTTGACGCGCCGGCGGAGACCGCTGGCTGGGCTACCGGCGAGCTCGTGAGTCTCAGCGGGGTCACCAACGGTTCATCTGCGACCGACGCCCTCTCGAGGACTGTTCCCTCCGTCGGTGATAGTGGTGCTTCTGAGCCCGAGGCTGTCGCGGATGCCCACTCGGAAGAGATGCTCGAGGCGACCGCCGATCTCTTTGGAAGCGATGAGGCCGTGAATTCGTTCTTTGCGATCAGCGAGGACGAGATGCGTGACAAGGATCGTGCCGCACGTCGTGCGGAGCGTATCTCACGCAAGGATCACCGCAGTCCTTTGGCAGTCGCACTTATTGGAGCTCTCGTCGCTGCGATCATCATCGGCGGTCTGGCGGGAGCGTACTTCGCAGGATATGGGTACCCCACGCAGACTATGAGCGTGGAGGGTATGCTTGATGCCCACGCCAGTGGTGAGCCGGTTGAGGGTTTCTGGATCGCAGTGCCGTCGGCCGATCTGGATAAGGAGATGGCGAAGCTACCTCCGCTCAAGGATTTCAAGATCGAGAGCATCGATCGATCGGCGAAATCCTCTGAAGTCAGTGTCGTCGTGACCCCCGAGGACGGGGCGGACCTCCACTACCGGATAACGCTTTCTCGTGAAGGCGTCGGGTGGAAGGTCACCGGGGTCGAGAATGATTGGCGTTCGACCGGTGGCGGTTCATAGTCCATACTCGCCCAGTGCGCTCGACCACGAGCGTTGTGTTGTAAGCACACGATAGAAGGAAGTACGCACATGGAGCAGAAAACATACATCATGATCAAGCCGGATGCCGTGGCTCGTGGGCTCATCGCTCCGATTCTTCAGCGCTTTGAGGACACGGGATTGGGCATCGAGCGTCTCGAGTTGGGTACGCTCACTCGTGAGCAGGCCGAGGAGAACTACCGGGAGCATGAGGGCAAGCCCTTCTACCCGGGTCTCATCGACTACATCACCGCAGGTCCCGTTGTGAAGATGGTTCTCACCGGTCCCGATTCGGTGATGGTGTGCCGCAAGCTCATGGGTGCCACCAACCCCCGTGACGCCGCTCCGGGAACCATCCGTGGCGACTACGGTTTGATCGTGGACGCGAACGTCGTTCACGGTTCCGACTCTGCTGAGTCGGCAAAGCGTGAGATCGCCATCTTCTTCGGCGACTGATGCAAAACTGTGCGGGGCGGTTGCGGATAGCGACCGCCCCGTTTTTGTATGTGCGGCCGTCCTGTCGTTGCCTTCTTTGCTGGGGGAGAGGAAGCACGTATGTTCTTTCGTGTAATGGAGTCGTCGCGGCTGCCTGACCTGGTGCGGGGATTCGCCCAGGATCATGAGGTCATCGGACCTGTCGCCAAGGATGATCGCTTCGTTTTCGCGACGATCGATGATCCGGCTGAGCTCCGGCTCGACTACGATACGACGCTGCTCCCACCCAAGAAACTCTTCTTTCCCGCCGAGGATCAGCTGATGCGATTCCGGGTCGCGGACAATGAGGTGCTCGACGATGAGGTCTTCGCCGCACCGAGGGTGTTGTTCGGTGTGCATCCCTGCGACATCAACGCGCTGCTTCTCATGGACAACATCTTCCTCAAGGACTACGTGGATCCTTACTACAAGGCGCGACGTGACGCTACGTTGATCGTGGGTATCAGCTGTGTCCCCTCTGAGGAGTGTTTCTGCAACGCGTGGGGAACCGATGAGGCCCACTGGGGTTTCGATATCTTCCTCACTGACCTTGGGGACAGGTACTTCATATCGGTTCGTTCGGTGAAGGGTGCGGAGTTGCTCGATGATTTCGTCGAGACGCGTGAAATCACTGACGCCGACACTGCTGACTTCCAGCGGGTCACTGCGGAGCGCAAGGAGATGTTCGCTGAGGATCTCGATACCTCGCAGCTACCCCTGTTGCTGGACGCCAAGTTCGACAGTCCGGTGTGGGATGCGTTAGGGGAGCGTTGCCTCTCATGCGGAGCGTGCTCCATGGTATGCCCCACGTGCTACTGCTTCGATGTGCGAGATGATCTGGCGCCCGACCAGAAGACCGGGACGCGCAGTAGGCTCTGGGACTCATGCCAGTTCAGTGAATTCTCTGCCGTGGCCCACGGACAGAATTTCCGCGACTCCCGGGCGAGCAGGGTGAAGTACCGCTACTACCACAAGCAGTGGGGGTACCTCTCCAAATTCGAGAGGGTTCTCTGTGTGGGGTGCGGTCGATGTGCTCGTGCATGCGCGGCGAACATCACGCCGCGCGAAGTCGTATCCGCTCTGGCGAAGGGGGGCTTCGAGTGACGGTCGCCAATATGTTCAAGGAACCGGGAGCCAATCCGTACCGCCCGTGGCCGGCGCGGATCACCTCGATAATCGATCTGACCGAGCATGAGAAGTTGTTCGAACTCCGCATCATCGATGAGAAGGTTCGTGAGGGATTCCAGTTCGATTCCGGACAGTTCGTGGAGCTTTCCATCTTTGGAGTGGGCGAGGCGCCGGTCTCGATCTCATCGGCACCGAGCAAGCAGGGCTTCATCGAGCTCTGCGTGCGCAACGCCGGCGATGTGACCGGCGCGCTTCATGCCAAGAAATGCGGGGATGTCGTTGGCCTGCGTGGTCCCTTGGGCCGCGGTTTCCCCTTCGCGGAGATGAAGGGACACGACGTCTTGCTCGTGGCGGGTGGACTGGGCATCGCGCCCCTCAAGTCGCTGATCAACCACATTCATGATGATCGTCATGATTTCGGGACGGTCACCATCCTCTACGGAGCGCGCAACCCAAGTGAGATCCTGTTCCGCTACCAGTTCGATATGTGGAAGCATCGCGACGACTTCAATCTGATCCTGACGGTCGACGAGGCCGACGAGAGCTGGAGTGACGAGGTCGGTCGAGTCACCGCGCTATTCGACAAGATCGATATCGACCCGGACAACACCTACGGCGCCATCTGCGGGCCCCCGGTCATGTATCGGTACGTGATCGACGAGATGCGCAAGAAGGACATGGACGTCGACAAGATCTATATGAGCTTCGAGCGCCGTATGAAGTGTGGCATCGGCAAGTGTGGACACTGTGGCGTCGGTCATCAGTACGCGTGTATCGACGGCCCGGTGTTCAACTACTGGGAAGCTATGAACCTCCAGGAGGCGATCTAGATGGCGCCTCGAGTCGTGGTCATGGGTCTAGCGAGTGATTTTGGCTGCCAGGTGCAGATGACGAACATCGAAGATGACCTTCTGGATGTTCTGGGTCTGATCGATCTCTCGTACTGGCAGCTCGCATCCAGCGGGCACATGCCCGCAGAGTACGACGTCGCCATCATTGAGGGCGCCGTCACCACCACGGAGCATGTCGAGCTGCTCAAGCGTGTGCGGGCCACCGCAGGCGTGGTCATGGTCATCGGTGCGTGTGCGGTGACCGGCGGTATTCCCGCCATGGCGGGCCAAGGCGATCTCGAGGAGCGCTACGGATGTGTGTACGGCGCAGACGGTGCGGAAGTCGCCTGCGGGCGCGTCTCCCCGGCGCCGGTCAAGAGCGTGATCGATGTCGACTATGAGGTGCCCGGATGTCCCATGGACACGACCGAGTTCCTGCGCGTACTCTCCCGGGCCTTGCAGGGCCTGGCAAACCGTGTTCCCGAAGAGCCCATGTGCGCCATCTGTAAGACCAAGGAGAATATCTGCTTCCTCGACAAGGGCGAGATCTGTCTCGGCCTGTTCACTCGTACAGGTTGTGGAGCACGCTGCGTGACTCTGGGCAGGCCGTGCACCGGCTGTCGGGGTCTTGCGAAGGACGCCAACGTGGAGTCGGCCATGAAGATTCTGGCGGCAAAGGGATTCGACGTTGACGAGGTGGCCGAGCGCCTGGCTGTCTTCAACACACTCGAGGAGGCGTTCTGCCGATGAGCACATTGACCGTTGAGCACGTTGCTCGCATAGAAGGGCATGGCACCATCTCGGTGGAC
>DFBG01000011.1:6863-9882 GCA_002367305.1 Actinobacteria bacterium UBA3086
TTCTTCGAGTCGATGGTCATGGGTCGGCGTTATGACGAGGTCTCGCTGATCACGAGCCGCATCTGCGGCATCTGTTCGCCCAATCACGCACTCACCTCGCTCAAGGCGATCGAGGCGGCGTTCGGTATTCATGTCAGCGAGCGCACGACGCTTATGCGCAAGCTTCTGTTGTACGGCAGCTTCTTGCAGAACCATGCGACACACCTGTACCTCTTCGCTGCACCGGATTTCGTCGGCTTGCCCAGCGTGTTCCCGCTCGCGCAGACACATCCCGACGTGGTGGATCGCGCGCTCAGGATCAAGAAACTGGGCAACGATCTCACCACGCTCGTCGGTGGACGGCCGGTCCATCCCATCACTGCAGTGGTTGGAGGGTTCACCTCGGAGCCGGACATGGGCAAACTCGCGGCGTTCCGTGAGCTTCTCGAGGAGGCGACGAACGACGCGGCCCAGACGGTCGAACTCTTTGACGCGTTCGAAGTCGATGACCTGGTCACGACCGGGGACATGTTCGCTCTCAGCGCGTCGGATGACTATGCGATCTACGACGGCGAGACCACATCGCTCGATCATGGGTGGCGTCGGCCCGTCACGGAGTATCGTTCGGTGATCACGGAGGAGGTAGTCGGTCACTCGAATGCCAAGCATTCCACGGCCGACGGACGTCCGTTCATGGTCGGTTCGCTGCCTCGCGTCAACATTTCGGGTGACAGACTCGGCGCAAAGGCCCGTGCTGCTCTCGACAAGTCGGGCTTCAAGATCGGCTCGCGCAACTCGTTCCACAACAACCTCTGCCAAGCAGTCGAGTTGGTGGATGTGTGCGAGCGTTGTATCGGCTACATCGATCAACTGGTCGACGGTGGCGGATCGAGCGTCCCCGTGCAGTTCGATGTGGTCGCTGGATCGGGCGTCGGATCGAGTGAGGCACCCCGCGGGACGCTCTACCATGGCTACTCCTTCGACGCTGATGGTCGCGTGACCGCAGGCGACATCATCACGCCGACTGCGCAGAATCTCGCCAACCTCGAGGCGGACATGCGGGTGTATGCTCCCGGAGTGGCACATCTTCCGGAAGCTGAGTTCTTGCTCGCCATTGAGCGACTCGTGAGGGCGTATGACCCTTGTTTGTCTTGTTCAGTGCACTAATCAGGCAGGATTCGACAGCCGAGGGGCGAATCTGGTTACATCGCAATGTGTACCGGCGAGGGGAACTTCTTGGCTTCACGAAAGTTCATGGGTGGCGTGCACCCGCCTGACAGCAAAGAGGCAACGCGGGGCTTGGTCACGACCAGGGCAGCACTGCCCGATTCACTTATCGTGCCGATGAGCCAGCATCTTGGTGCGCCTTGTGCGCCCCTGGTGAGCAAGGGCGACCGGGTGCGACGCGGACAGATCATGGGCAATGTAGAGGCGATGGTTTCGGCTCCGGTCCACAGTCCCGTGGATGGCGAGGTCGCGTCGGTGGGCACCACCATGGTAGCGAGCGGCCAGACCGTCGCGGCGGTCGTGATCACTCCCGATGAGGAGCAGGATTACGAGACGTTCGTTCAGATTCCGGAGGGCGAGCCGTGCGATATGGTTCGGGCGGCGGGTATCGTCGGCTTGGGCGGCGCGGCGTTTCCAACGACCGTCAAGCTCCATCCACCCAATGACTCACCTGTTCACACGGTCATTCTCAATGGGTGCGAGTGCGAGCCGTATCTGACGTGTGACCACCGACTCATGCTGGAGCGTCCCGAGCGGATCGTGGCCGGCGCACGTTTGATGCGTGACATGGTGGGCGCCGACCGCGTGGTGATCGGCGTCGAGGACAACAAACCGGATGCAGTTGAGGCGCTCAAGAGCGTGGCTGGATCCGATGTCGAGGTACTTTCGCTTCCCACACATTATCCGCAGGGTGCGGAGAAGCAGCTGATCTATGCGGTGCTCGGTGCGGAGGTGACGCACGGCAAGCTGCCGGCGTCCGCAGGCGCGCTTGTGCAGAATGTCGGCACGGCGGCGGCCGTTGCCGACGCGGTGGAGCTGCGTCGTCCGTTGATCGAGCGGACCATGACGGTGACAGGCGCGGTCGTGAGGCCGCGGAACATGACGGTGCTTCTGGGTACGCCCATCTCGCACATACTCGCCGAGGCCGGCGGTCTATCCGCAGATGCAGGTCGCGTGATCTCTGGCGGGCCCATGACCGGAATGGCCCTGGCGGACCTTGAGTTGCCGGTCGTGAAGGGCACCTCGGGCATTGTGGCGCTTCGCCAGAACGAGAGTGCGCCCGCTGTGTACGGAGATCAGGCGTGCATTCGTTGTGCGCGGTGCGCAGACGCCTGCCCCATGGGTCTGCAGCCATTCACCATGGGAGTGCATGCGAACCGAGGGGATTGGGACGCATGCGAGGCGCTGCATATGCTCGACTGCATCGAGTGCGGCTGCTGTAGCTTCATCTGTCCGACACGCAGGCCGCTCGTTCAGCTGTTCCGTCGTGCTAAGCACGCGTTGCTGTCGAGGGGGAAGAGATCGTGACCGAAACCAACGGCTCCGCGCGCATGCAGGTCGCATCTTCTCCTCACATCTCGGCCAAGCAGGGTGTGTCGAGCATCATGTTGTGGGTCGTGGGTGCGCTTGCGCCGGCCGCGATATGGGCCGTCGTTCAGATGGATTTCGTGAATCGAGCCGCCGGTGAGCCATTCTTGGCGCTTCCGCTGTTCGCGTGGTGCATTGGCGCGACCGTGGGCACCGAGGCTCTCTGGAATCGTATCGCCGGAAAACCGCAGACGCTCAAGGACTGCAGCGCGCTCGTGACGGGTATGCTGCTCGCCATGGCGCTGCCTCCGCGTACGCCGTGGTGGATGGCTCTGGCTGCGGGAATTGTCGCCATAGGTCTGGCAAAGATGCTCTTTGGTGGACTCGGCTGGAACCTCTTCAACCCGGCTCTGGTGGGTCGCGCCTTCATCGCGATCTCATGGGTGGGTGTGCTGGCTCAGCAGAAGGTCCCCGGTGGCTGGTTCGAGGGTCTTTCGGTGCCGGG
>DFBG01000104.1:0-1254 GCA_002367305.1 Actinobacteria bacterium UBA3086
CTTCCGGATCAGTGATCTCCGGCTCGACCTCGAGTACCTCGTTGATGCGCTCACCCGAAGCCGCCGCACGCGGAACCATGACGAACATGATCGTCGCCATCATCACCGACATGAGGATCTGCATGATATAGGTGAGGAACGCGGTGAGGTTACCTATGGGCATCGCGCCACTCTCGATGCGCAGACCGCCGAACCACATGGCAGCCACGAGCGAGATGTTGAAGATCGCCATGAGCGACGGCATCATGATCGCGAACAGACGCGCGACCTTGAGTGAAACGTCGTAGAGCTCCTCGTTGGCCTGCGCGAAACGCCCCTCCTCAAAATCACTGCGTACAAAGGCGCGGATGACGCGGATACCGGCGAGCTTCTCGCGCATGACCTGATTCACGCGATCGATACGCACCTGCATCTGCATGAACAGCGGGAGCGCGATCCTCAGCAGCGAGCCGATAACGATCGCCATGAGCGGGATGATGACCGCGATGAGACCGGTGAGTGGTACATCCTGACGAAGCGCCATGATGACCCCGCCAACCGCCATGAACGGTGCGGTGATCATCACGTTGAGCGCCATCAGGACGACCATCTGTATCTGCTGCACATCGTTGGTGTTGCGCGTGATGAGCGAAGGCGCTCCAAACACGTTAAGTTCGGCGAGCGAGAATGTCTGTACCCTGCGAAAGACCGCATGGCGCACATCCCGACCAAAGGCCATGGCCACTTTTGAGCCCCAGTAGACCGAGATGATGGAGATGACACCCAAGCCCAGCGCCACCGACAACATGACGCCTCCCGCACGCATGATGTAATCGGTGTCGCCTTTGACCACACCCTCATTGATGATGTCCGCATTGAGGTCGGGCAGATAGAGATTGGCGATCGCCTGCAACAGAAGCAGCACCATAATGAGGATGAGCTGCTTCCAGTACGGCTTGAGATGAGTCTTGAGGATTTGGATCATTACTCTGGGTCACTTCCTTGCACAGGTCGACCGCATCGGTGACCATGATGATTGGGGTGGACACGCGTGAACACATCGCCGAGGCTCTTCATGCCCGCTTCGATACGCTCAAGTTCTTCAGGGCTGGCCGATGTGAGGACTTCTGAGAGCTGCTCGATTCCTGCGTCGAAGACGCTGCTCAACGTGGCGCGCCCCTGATCGGTCATTGCAAGGAGCACCTTGCGGCGATCGTTCTCGTCGGCGGTCCGCTCGACAAGACCCCTGCGCTCGAGCACGTCGATCGTCTTGGA
>DFBG01000104.1:1308-4931 GCA_002367305.1 Actinobacteria bacterium UBA3086
AGCTGCGAGGGGTGAAGTCCTTCACCCTGTTCCCGAAAACCGGCGGCCAACGTTCCCATAACCCGGGGCACGGTGTGCGCGACTCCGCGCGCGACGACCATACATCGAGATTCAGTCATAGTTTGCCCTCCTAATAGTTAGCAGAGCAAACTATATACCGCATCACGCGAGAGCTTCAACCACTACTCGGCCTGCATGGCTCCCCTGCAGATCGTCATGAGCGAGGTCGTCACAGGTCCTACCGTGCCATCCCCTATCACGGAGTCATCGATTTGAACGATCGGCACCACGCCACGAACACTCGAGGTGATGAACGCCTCGTCAGCTCCCAGCGCGTCCTCCAGTGTGACTGGGCCCCGAACAACCTCGAATTCGGAAGCGGCATGGTCGAGCACCATGGTGCCAACAGTTCCACAGAGCACGCCGGTATCAGGCGCGTGGATCCTGCCGTTCCGAACCACATAGAAGCTCGCAGTAGCCGCCTCAGATACGTAGCCGTCGGCGTGATAGAGCAGGTCGATCGCATTCTCCTGCTCCAGCATCGAGTGGTTCCGCAACCAGGTGAGATAGTTGGTGGTCTTGGCCTGGGGCAGCTCTCGGCGATGCTCAAAGGTCACGAGTTTCGTGCCACTGCGATAGCTCTCCTCGGGAACCGTGAAGAGTTCATGGGTGATGATCAGGAACGTGGGTGTCGCCGGGTCGAAGTGCATGCCGTCGTCCGACTCCCCACCAGTGAGGACCATGCGAACGATCGATTCGTCGTAATCATTGAGCTCCAACAGCTCCAGAATAATGCGTGTGATCTCATCATCGGGCAGAGGGACCTGCAGGCCCAGGAGAGACGCGGAATTCCGAAAGCGCTCGAGATGCCCCTCCAGTTGGAACGGCTTGCCGCCCACCGTCTGGAGCAGGTCGAAGACCGCGTAACCACGCAGTAGTCCGACGTCGAACGGCGAGATCGCGGCTTCGTGTGCCGGAACAATCCGCCCATTGAGATAGACATGTCCTCTGTTTCGCATGGGCACAGTTCTATCACAGTCGGGCCGCGCTGTCCCAGCCCCACGTCTCCAATATCTGGTGGATCACCTGATGCGATGACCCGAGAGGATTATGGGGCGGGAACGAACTCTCCGCCCATCCAGTCCCATTCCCAGGTTGAGCCGTCGATCCAAGCGACTCCGCCGCCGACCGAGGACATCCCATCGGGAGTCGTGATCTCCAGGTAGTCCTGCTCGTACATCCAGGTCAGATCGGTCTCGTCGCCATCGATATCGCGGGAGAAACCAGTCCCATCGGCGTTGACTTCGAGATACACGATATCTCCATCGGGGTTCTCCCATATGCCGATGATGTCACCGGAAACGGTCCCTTCGGATGCCTCCTCGGCAGGCTCCTCTGAGGTGCCCGCCAGATCAGCTCGCATGTACGTGCCACCGGCGTCCCACGAGAACTCGGCACCCTCGTCCATCCACATGAGGCCGCCGCCCAGCATTGAACCCGAACCCCATTCGAACTCCAGGTAGTCGTCCTCAAAGGTCCATGTGATGTCGACCTCGGAATCCTCGGTCTCAAAGCCGGTTCCCGTGCCATCCGCATAGAGTGTGAATGAGGCAAAGTAGTACGCGTCGGCGCTCTCCCATGAGGCAACGAGCGGATCTTCCGACACGGCGGTCTCCGGCTCGGCCTCGGTTTCAGCGGCGGTCTCCTGAGTGGTTCCCTCGGACTCGCTGTCCTCGTCGGCAGAACACGCCGACAAGCCCGGTATCGCGAGAATGAGCATGCAGAGAATGAGCAACCTGACGAGCGGTAGACGAACCATGAGTCCTCCTCAACTCGGCAGCCCTCCCCAAGGCTGCAGATGTTCGTCCCACAGGTACACGATAACAGGAATGTGCCCGACTGGTCCGCCTGGGGCGATGCGCCGCCTACTTGCCATGCCGATCAGGAGAGTACACTGGTCACCATGTTTCGTCGGCGAACACTCGGGTTGGTCCTCACCGTCGCGATCGCGACGTGTTTGCTCTTGCCCCTCGCCTCGACGGTCGCAGCCGCACCCTCTGAAGCGCAGGTATCCGCAAATCGCGTGCTCGTTGAACGTGCCGTGAAACGCTACGACGCAGCGCAGGAGCGATCGACGGATATCGATCAACAGATGGCGGCGAACTCGGAAGAGCTCAACCGCATCATCGCTGAGGAAAACTTGGCATACGAGCACCTTCGCGCACGAGTGCAGCAGATGTATCGAGCGGACGACTTCGGCTTCCTGTCAGTGCTGCTGAACGCCTCAACGTTCCGCAACTTCATGGCACGCTGGGATCTTATGCAGAGGATCGCGAGGCGGGATGCTGAGACTCTGGCGGCCCTGAACACAGCACGCAGCGAGGCCCAACTATCGGCTGAGCGAATCATCGACCTGCAGGCCGACCAAGCCCGCTCACTCGATGCCCTTGCCGATGAGGTCGCACAGGCTCGAGAAGATCTCGCAACCAGCGAAGCGGCACTGGCCGACTACGAAGCGCGAATCGCGGCGAGCGTGGAGCCTATCGTTGAATCACCTGAGCCAGAGCCGACGCAACAGGTCAGCGGCTCAGGAGCGTGGCTGACCGCCGTCGCATCGCACTATGGACGCAACTTCACGGGACGCGGCGCCAGCGGCGAGGCGATCGGCCCCTACACGATGATGGTCGCGCACAAGACGTTGCCGTTCGGCACGCTCATAGAGTTCGAGTACAACGGGAAGCACGCGGTGGCGAAGGTCGCGGATCGTGGCCCGTACACTGCGGGCAGGGAGTTCGATCTTGGCCCGGGTGTCGTCCGGGTCCTCGACTTCAACGGCGTGCACGAGGTCAGGTACCGGATCATCTCGCAGTAGATAGGCCCTTGGGCTGAGCGGCGGCGAACGCTCGGGGCCCGTTACTCAGCAGTGACCGGTTCGGCGATGCGACGCGCCAGCGCTTCACCAGCGAACAGCACGAGCGCCGCCCACACCACCCCGAAACCGACCAGGGTGTGCACCGAGACCACTTCTCGGAAGACGAACACTCCCAGAAGGAACTGCAGCGTGGGCGCTATGTACTGGAGGAGCCCCATCCACAGCATAGGGATGCGCCGCGCCGACGATGCGAACAGCAGCAGCGGGATCGTGGTCACCACACCGGTTCCAGCGAGCGCCAGGAGCATCGGCCAGCCGGTACCTATCACGAAGCCTTCTCCGGCGCGTTCAGCAAAGGTCAGCACAAGGAACGCCGGAACGAACAGGATGCCCGTCTCGAGCGCAAGCCCATCGATGGAACCGAGCGGAGCGGTCTTCTTGACGAGACCGTACAGGGCGAAGGAGAACGCCAGCACGAGCGCAATCCATGGCAGACGCCCGTAGTCATAGGTGAGATAGGCCACACCGGTAGCGGCCAGGCCCACGGACGCCCACTGGGCGGGCCGCAGCCTCTCCCCCAGGAACACCACCCCGAGCAGGACGCTCAGGAGAGGGTTGATGAAATAGCCGAGGCTCGTCTCGATAACGAAACCCGCGTTCACTCCCCACACATATGTCAGCCAGTTAACGCCCAGAAGAAGCGCCGCGAGGGTGTAGATGAGAAGTGTCTTGCGACGAAACGCCGCACGGC
>DFBG01000104.1:5036-5696 GCA_002367305.1 Actinobacteria bacterium UBA3086
TGTGATTCACGGAAGAACGCCGCCCCACCGACCGGGGACGGGCAACTAGTCGCGCGTCCAGAACTTGGAGTTCACGAACAGGTCCTCGACCTGAGAGCGTGCCCAAGGTGTCTTGCGCAGGAACTTCAACGACGACTTGATGCTCGGGTCGTTCTTGAAGCAATTGATATCGATACGCTTGGCCAACCCGTCCCATCCATACTTGTTGACCAGCTTGCCCAGAATGGCCTCGAGTGTGATGCCGTGAAGCGGATCACTGGACTGCCCCTGCGAGGTCATACCTTCCGCTCTCTGCGATGATTGTCCGACGAAGATGCGCAGCTGATTGTACTCGACCATGGTTGGTCCGCACACCCTCACGTTCTGGTCGATCGATCAGAATGGCAATGTTGAGACTTCGGCCAAAACGGCGAACTACACCATCGTCGCCGACACGACACCCCCGGTCAGGTATACAAGCTCTACTACTGATCCATTCTAGAGTGTGACCTCACTGTGTCTCCGATGGCGTGTCAATGTCAGGATAGAGGATGCCGAGATGAGTCCGACGCAATCACTAAGATGGCCCCATGGAAAAAAGTCCATGGGGCCATCTTCAACGCACAAGAACATCAATACGGAGCTTTAGGGCACGATGGCGATATCGAGCGTCACCGTCTC
>DFBG01000114.1:0-643 GCA_002367305.1 Actinobacteria bacterium UBA3086
CTCAGCCGACGAGATCTCACGTTGGATATCGTGATCGAGGGAACACAGCCAGGCAAGCTCCGGTCCCCGGTTCTGGGTGAGATGGACGGCGTGACCTGGAAGCCGGGCTCCGCTGACGCGTGCCGAATTCCTCGCCGTCCTACCCCACCTCGTCCAGTGCCTCTGTGAACTGACTGTTGTAGAGGTCGCAGTAGAAGCCGCCCGCCGTCATCAAGTCCACGTGGTTACCATGCTCGATGATCTGGCCCTCGTTCATGACGAGAATCGTGTCCGCATCGCGGATCGTGGAGAGCCTGTGCGCGATCACGAAGCTGGTGCGGTTCTTCATGAGCGACGTCATCGCCTTCTGGATCAGCGCCTCGGTGCGTGTGTCGACCGAACTCGTGGCCTCGTCGAGAATGAGGATACGAGGATCAGCCAGGAACGCGCGGGCGATGGTGAGCAGCTGTCGCTGACCCTGCGAGATGTTGGAGCTCTCGTCGTTGAGTTCGGTCTCGTAGCCCTCCGGCAGGGTGCGCACGAAGTGGTCGACGTGCGCCATGCGTGACGCCACCTCGATCTCCTCGGTCGTCGCGTTCTCTCGTCCGTACGCGAGGTTCTCGCGAATCGAGCCCTTGAACAGCCACGTGTCCTGCAGCACCAT
>DFBG01000114.1:709-1251 GCA_002367305.1 Actinobacteria bacterium UBA3086
ATCTCGTAGAAACGCATGAGCAGGTTCACGAGCGTGGTCTTGCCGGCACCGGTGGGGCCGACGATTGCGATGGTCTGGCCGGGCTTGGCCTCCAGATCGAGCTGCTCGATGAGCGGCGTGTCCTCCTTGTAGCGGAACGAGACGCCCTTGAACTCGACGTGGCCCTCTGCGCGCTCAAGAACCTGCGGCGTGTCAGTATCGGGCAGCTCTTCGTCGGCATCGAGGAGTTCGAATACCCGCTCCGCCGACGCGACCGTGGACTGCAGGCGATTGGCGATGCTCGCCACCTGGGTGATGGGCTGCGTAAACTGGCGCGAGTACTGGATGAACGCCTGCACGTCGCCCAGAGAGAGCCGGCCGCTCGCCACGCGAAGGCCACCGATGACGGCGACGCCCACATAGTTCAGATTGTTGAGGAAGCTCAGCGTGGGCATGATCGTACCCGAGATGAACTGCGCCTTGAAGCTCGCCTCGTACAGCGCCTGGTTCTCGACGTCGAACGTCTCAATGGCCTCTTCCTGATGCCCAAAGACCTTCACCAC
>DFBG01000114.1:1296-2576 GCA_002367305.1 Actinobacteria bacterium UBA3086
GAAGACGCTGACGGGGATGACCAGCAACGATATCCCCGCAAGGAGTGGGCTGATCCACAGCATCATGCCCAGCACGCCTAGAATCGTGAGGCTGGCGGTAAGGACCTGCGTAACGGCCTGTGACAGCGTGTTCGAGATGTTGTCGATGTCATTCGTGACTCGGCTGAGCGTGTCTCCACGCGGATTGTCGTCAAAGTACTTGAGCGGCAGCCGGGCAAGCTTCTGGTCGACCGCCTCTCGCATCTGATAGACAGTGCGCTGCGCGACCTCGGCCATGAGATAGCCCTGCCACCAGCCAAAGAGTGCGCTCAACAGGTAGACCCCGGCGAGCCATCCCAGCAACGTGGCGATCTGGGAGAAGTCCACGCCCTGTCCGGGGGTGAGATCCATGCTCGACAGCATGTCGGCGAGCTGGTCCTGCCCCTGGGCCCGCAGGCCCTGGATCGCCTGCTCCGAAGTCACTCCCTCCGGCAACTGCTGACTGATCACACCCTCGAACAGCACGTTGGTCGCCTCGCCCAGGATCTTGGGGCCGACGATGCTGAACGCCACGCTCACCACGGCGAGCACGGTGATGAATATGAGCGTCATCTTATACGGCGCAAGGTATCCGCTCAGTCGCTTGAGCGAGCCCTTGAAATCCTTGCTCTTCTCGGCGGGTGCAGCCATACCATGGCCGCCGGACCCGAAGCCTCCGCCCGAACCACGTCCCGATCCCGGACCTCGCCTGGAACCAGCGAATCCACCTGAACGTCCGCCGCCTGTGCGACCACCCGTATGATCGCTCATGATGCAATCTCCTCCTCGGTGAGTTGCGAGTTCACAATCTCGCGATACGTCTCGCATGTGCCGAGAAGCTCGTCGTGCGTGCCCGCACCCGCCACCGCACCGTTATCGAGAACGATGATGTTGTCCGCGCGCATGATGGTGCTCACGCGCTGGGCGACGATAATCACCGTCGCGTCAGTGATATCTTTATTGAGAGCCGCTCGCAGCTTGGAATCCGTGGTGAAATCCAGTGCCGAGAAGCTGTCGTCGAACACGTATATCTCAGGCCGCTTCACCAGCGCCCGCGCAATGGCGAGCCTCTGTCGCTGACCGCCCGACACGTTGCTTCCGCCCTGCGTGATCTCCGCTTCAAGCCCGTCGTCCATCTCCGAGACGAACCCTTTACCTTGAGCGATCTCAAGCGCGTGCCATATCTCTTCGTCGGTGGCGTCCTCTTTGCCGTAGCGCACATTGCTCGCCACGGTGCCTTTGAACAGGAACGCCTTCTGAGG
>DFBG01000149.1:0-2628 GCA_002367305.1 Actinobacteria bacterium UBA3086
CTGAGCGTTGGCCTTCGCCGAGTTGAACACAGGAATAGCGATAGCAACAAGAATACCGATAATAAGCACGACGACCATCAGCTCAACGAGAGTGAAACCCTCATCTTTACGGAAAAGCTTCATGGTTTCGCACCTCCTTCTCCCCTAACAGGGATTGTGTTGCGGCTTCACGCCGCATATTTCCGTCACCTGTTATATCGGACTCCCAGAGCGGCACTTTAGGGAGAAGTGCGAAAAATTGAAAATGAAAGACTTCCAGCCGATGGCGAGTTCCGGGCGAGACTACTCAACCAGCGAGATGACGTTGAACATGGGCATGTACAACGCGATAACCATTCCGCCGACTATGACCCCCAGCGATGCCATCATCAGAGGCTCGATAAGCGAAGTCAGACCGTCAACAGCCGTCGAGACCTCAGTATCATAGAAGTCAGCAACCTTGTTGAGCATCGCATCCAAAGCACCAGTCTCTTCACCAACAGAGATCATCTGCACGAGCATGGAAGGGAACACGCTCGATTCGCTAAGCGGCTTCGCGATGGTCTCCCCTTCCTTGATCGCAGAACGTGCGCGCTTGACCGCTTGAGCGACGACCTCGTTGCCTGCGGTATCCGCAACGATGTCGAGAGCCGACAGAATGGGAACACCGGCCTGAACCAGAGTTCCAAACGTACGGGTGAATCTCGCAAGAGCGAACTTACTGGTAAGTGCACCAAAGATGGGCATCTTGAGTTTGATGCCATCCCATATGAGCCGACCAGAAACAGTACCGACCCACCACTTGAAGAGCATGTAGAGGGCAATCGCAACGAAGAAGGTGATGATTCCGCCGATTCCCGCCACGAAGTTGGAAAGGCTCACAAGAATCTGAGTTGGCAGAGGAAGCACCCCGCCCATGTCCGCGAACATCTGCTCGAACGTAGGCACAACGAATACCATCATCGCGACGAGAATGACGAGAACGAGTCCGAGCATGGCCACGGGATACGTCATCGCGGACTTGATCTTGGCCTTCAGCTCAGCCTCATTCTCAAAGTGATCGGCAACTCGGTTCAGCACCTCATCAAGGACACCACCGGTCTCACCGGCACGCACCATATTGATGAAAATGGGAGGAAATATCTTGGGGTGACGGGACATGGAATCAGAAAGCGACTGCCCGGACTCGACGTCCTTGCCCACCTTGCCGATGACATCGCGCAAACCGTCACTCTCCGTCTGATCCCCCAGGATAGAGAGACACTTCGTCAAAGAAAGACCTGCGTCGATCATGGTTGAGAACTGACGTGCGAAGATCGTGATGTCCTTGGGCTTGACGCCCGTGCCCAAGGTGATGTTGCCGAGCGACGCCAATCCCGACTGCTGGTCGAGCTCCAGGATGATGTAGCCCATCTGCCGAAGCTTCGCGCTGACCGCATCACGGCTGTCTCCATCGAGCTTGCCGCTGACAATCTTGCCGGCCTTGTCCCGAACCGAATAGTTGAAGGTGGGCATCTGGAGCTCTCCTCTACAGCATTTGAAGCCTCATCTGGGCCAATGATACCGCGTCCACGTGAAATATCAGACGATGATTCGCAGGATCTCCTCGATGGAGGTGTGTCCCATACGCACTTTCTCGAGACCGTCCTCCTTGAGCGTGAGCATCCCCTGCTCTCTCGCAACTTGTGCGATCTCCTCGGCTGTTGCCGCGGCAACGGTGAGCTTGCTGATCTCCTCGGACATCATGAGCACCTCATGGACACCCATTCGACCGCGATAGCCGGTGTTGCCGCATCTCTTGCATCCGCCCGCCTTGAAGATCTTCTCAGGAAGGTTATCGGGACGATAGCCCGCATCAATGAGCGCCTGTGGTTTGGGCGCGTATTCGACCTTGCAATCAGAGCAGAGTTTTCGTGCAAGACGCTGAGCGAGAATACAGTCAACCGCCGATGAGACCAGGAATGGCTCAACGCCCATCTCGACGAGTCGCGTGATGGCTCCTGGCGCGTCGTTGGTATGGAGGGTTGAGAGGACCAAGTGCCCCGTGAGGGCTGACTCGATGGCGATGCCCGCCGTCTCCTGGTCGCGGATCTCACCGACGAGGATCACGTCGGGCGAGCAACGCAGGAAGGAACGCAACGCCCGAGCAAACGTGAGTCCCGCGCGTGCATTGGTCTGACACTGATTGACGCCATCGAGTCGGTACTCGACAGGGTCCTCGGCAGTGATGATGTGACGTCCGGGATCATTGAGCACGTTCACCGCGGCATAAAGGGATGTCGACTTACCGGAACCCGTGGGTCCCGTGACCAGGATCGCGCCGTACGGCTTCTTGAACGAGGATTCAAAACGCTCCAACGCCGAAGGCAGGAATCCAAGATCCTTGAGCATGAGCATAACCGAGTCCTTGCGCAGGATTCTCAGCACGACACGCTCGCCATAGACGGTGGGCAGTGTGGAAACACGAAAGTCGAGTTGTTTGCCGCCCATGACGAGGGCGCAGTGCCCGTCCTGCGGTTTGCGGGACTCAGCGATATCCATCTCAGCCATGATCTTGAATCGACTGATGATGGACGCTTGGACGGATTTGGGGCTGTGCATGACCTCGTGAAGCACACCATCGACGCGGAACCGCACACGGAGGTCCTT
>DFBG01000149.1:2754-5568 GCA_002367305.1 Actinobacteria bacterium UBA3086
TCGTCAGTGTTCTCTTGGGCGACCTTGTAGAACTCCTCGATCGCTACGAGGATGTCGTCCTTGGTGGATATCGCCGGCTTGATGTCATAACCGGTGATGATACGCAGGTCGTCCAGAGCGAGAACGTTCTGAGGATCGGCCATGGCGACCACGAGTTGGTCATCGACGATGGCCACGGGCATGAGGATGTATCGAGTAGCCAGGTCCTTGGGAACGATGGCTATGGCGTTGGGCTCGGGCTGGCGCACCTCGAAATCGATGTACTCGATTCCGATCTGACGGGCCATGACCGAGAGGATGGCCCCTTGTGTGGCGTAGCCGAGGTCAACGAGAACACGACCAAGCGGACTCCCCGTCGCCTTGTGAACCTCCAAGGCATCGCTGAGTTGTCGATCCGTGATAATGCCCGCCCGCATGAGGAGCTGGCCAAGTCTCTGTACAGCTTCCGCCAAAGTTGAGATCCTCTTCTGAGTCTAGACGCGGCCGTGTGGTCGATGGAGCCGACCACTCTGCCATGGTACGACAAGTCCAGAGGCGCGGATATCCCAGATTCTATCGAAGCCCCCGCGCACGCTCACTTGCGGCAAGATCTCGCAAGATGACGTCGGCATATCGGCGGAACTGTTCGTATGTTCGCGTCCCTGCTTTAACACCTATCCTGAAATCCCCGAACCACATCTCTACCGGCGCTACGAGACTGCGATCTTCAACCTCATTGCGTGCTGCGACTTGGTCCACCGTACGCAAATGCGGCAGCGGCGAACCGGGTACGGAGGCCCCGGCCGCTGGCGAGGGTGATATCACAGCAGATGGACTCACCATGGTCTTGGGACGAGGCTCTGCGTCGCGTTCTCGCGGCACCACGGCACTCGGCCGCTCAGGAACAGGTTGGATCACAGGCTGTGACAGGGGCACCGGCACACGCGCAGCCACAGGCTCGGGCGTCGACGCAGGTTCAGACGCAGCCACGGGTTCAGGCATCGGCAGGAGTTCAGGCGTCACAACAGGCTCGGGCATCAACGCAGGTTCAGGAATCGCTGCGATTTCAGGGGCGGGTTCGAGTATGAGTTCAGGCACCTGGGTCTCAGACACGACCGACTCATGTGGGGACATCTGACCCGACTCTGCTGCAAAGGTTGTCAGAGTGGCGGCCTCGCCCTTGATCGGCACGAACTGCGACTCGACAGGCGGCCTCACCTCAACTGAGGCCTCAACTGGGACAACTGGCTCCAAAGTAGCATCGGGCTCAACAACCGCCGGGGGCGTGATCGCAGCAGGAGCCACATCAGGTGAAACTGGCACTTCTACGGCGACCGGCGGCGCAGGAGGGACATCCTCAGCTGATCGACGCTGCACCAAACGCTCCTGCTCGTCGATCAAGCGAGTCCAGTAGTCCCCACCGCCGACCGGAGCCGGCGCGGGGGCTTGCTCCTGCGGCACGGGAGCTGCAGGCGGCGCTGGTTGCGAAGACTGCGCAGCAGGCTCACGCGATTCGACCACCGGCCCAGAACTCGCAGAACGAGCCGCGTCGGCTGAAGGATGTAGCTCCACGGACTGGGCGACCTCCGCAGACTCCAACTGGGACATGATCTCTGAGATATCGGCGATTTCGGAATCCTCGATCTCAGAACTGCCACCCAACTGATCGATGAGTTCAGCAACGTAGGCATCCTCGATCGCTGGTACACCTCGGTCATCTGAAGGACCCTCGAAAGTCTCCTCTACCCGTTCAGGCATGGTCGGAACATCCGGAACTACGGGTTCCTGCTGATCAGGTCGCCAGGAACCAGTACGCAGGGGCTCCTGCATTGCTGAATAGACATCACTCTGTGGTGGCGCAAAACGCGCGTCGCGCTCATCCGGATCGAGTTGAACAACGATCTCTGCCGAGGGCAGCGCAGGAGCATCAATGGTGAATGCAGGATGAACCATTGATCGCTTCATGCGGGCGGCACGCACCGACGCAATCATGAGATAAATGACTGAAAGGACAAGCAGAAGAAAGGTGCCGGCTAGGATATACAGCCGTGTGTCCATCGCCTATCCCATACTCTCCAGGATTTCGTACAGCAGGCCGAGGAGAACGGCCTTGACTGAATCCCGGTTGCGAGCATCCACCGGCAGCAACGGTACGGCATCCTCAAGACTCAGCCGCGAGCGGACCCTCTGGATCGAATCGGTATCATCGGCTTCGACTTTGTTCGCAGCCACAACGAAGGGCACGTCGGACATACCCTTGAAGAACTCGATCATGTTCGATGCAGAATCGAGTGACTCCTCGTCATCGGCGTCAACGAGCAGGACAAACCCGAGCATTCCCTCAGAAAGCGTCTCCCACATGAAGGAGAATCGTTCCTGGCCAGGTGTGCCAAAGAGATACAGCACAACGTCATCTGAGATCGTGATCCGTCCAAAGTCCATCGCGACGGTGGTCTCTCCGCCACCCTCACCGGATGCGTCACTGACTTGTCTCTCAGTCGACAGCACGGTGATCTCACTGACCGCCTTGATGAAGGTGGTCTTTCCCGCATTGAACGGGCCGGTGACTACGACTTTTACTGACTGCATAGGGTAGCTCTTCTCCTACAGTTCCTTGAGGCCCTCGATGATCTTGAGCACGAGGTCCTTGTCCACGGTCTGGTCACGATGTAGTTCAAGTCCATTGCCTGGTTCGGGCAGTTTTTTTACGCTGACAGTGGGTCGAGCCCGACCTCCGGCGCCGGTGAGCGCGCTGAGTTCAAGACCGAGGCCACCCGATAGACCGAGGTTCTCGTCTGGAGCAATCTCGTCGAGGAACGCGTCAGTGGATATGAC
>DFBG01000140.1 GCA_002367305.1 Actinobacteria bacterium UBA3086
GCCATGTTGTAGAGGCCGAACGCCCCCAGCGTCACGAACCCTCCCAAATAGGCGACTCCGAACCATGCTTCCACAGGCGCGCTGGCCCACGCCGAGGGGTGCGAGAGTAGTGCTCCCGGCAGGAAGAACACGGCTCCGGCAAAGGTCTGGATCGCGGTGAGGAACCAGGGGTTGTAGCGGCGGCTCAAGTGACGCAGCACGAGCATATATGCGGCACCGCTGGTCATGGCCAAGAGTTCGAGCGTGTTGCCCAGAAGAGGGTTGCTCGCCTGCGCGCTCGACTCGCCGCCCAGCGACAGCCCCACCACGCCGATGACGGACAGAACCAGTCCCGCCATGGTGAGCCGGGTGAGTTTCTCGGCCAGGATCACCCATGCACCCAAGGCCACCAGCAGAGGGACGATCGCCGAGATCATGCCGGCCTGTGCCGACGTGGTGTAGTCGAGAGCGAAGCCCTCGAACAGGAAGTACAGGCAGGGCTGGAACATGATCAGCAGGAGCAGCCACTTGGTGTCGCCCGGAAGCCTGTTCGGCTTGGGGATGCGTGACCACAGAGGAAGAATGATCGCAGAGCCCACGACCATCCGAAACCACACCACTGCCATGGGCTCGAACCCGGTGAGCGCAATCTTCATCGCGGCGAAACTCGTGCCCCACAAGAGCACAGCCGTTCCCAGCAGCAGTAGGGGCAGGAATGGACCGGCTGCAGTGTCGTCGTGTGTGGGCAAAAGGTCTCCTTATCGCGGACCTACGAAGGGTAGCGCATCCCGACCGAGGATGTCGCATATCCCCGCGGATTAGCCCCCGTATGAGGGGGTAAGTAGAGCGGGGAGAGGGGTGCTCGCACAGAGTGCCCTCGAAGGAAAGGAGGCCGACGATGAAGCGCCCGACCGGCGTTACGGTCATTGCGGTGCTGGCTCTCATCGGCGGCGTACTCGGGCTGGCGGCGGCTCTGCCCATGCTGGGCGTGTCGACGGATCTGCCTCTTCTCGCGGACATCGAACTGGTGCACCTCGAGACCATGGCAGCGACTGACGCGGCGGTATTCTGGGGTATTGGGCTTGCCATCGGCGGGGCTTTGCAGCTGTTCTTCAGCATCTCTGCACTCATGCTGGAGCGCTGGGCATGGCCCTTGGGCGTTGGCTCTACCGCAGCGGTGGCAATTCTCGACGCAGCCATGCTGATCCAGTTGGAGCTGGCCTGGAGTGCGTTTGCGGGAATCGTGCTCGCATTGGCGGTTCTCACCTATCTCTACACCGAAACGGCGCGTGAAGCGTTCGATCATGTGACGAATGTCCACATTCACCCGTCACCGGCGTAGATAGGGACGATCAGTAATATCGCAATGAAGAAAGGCCGCTCGAATCGGGCGGCCTTTCCTAATGCATTCTTCATCGTGGTGGCGCGGGGATCACGCTGTTCGTCGCACCGGATGCCGCAGAATCGTTTTCAACTTCTCGGGGGCGAGACGCTGATGGTCGCCCAGGTAGATCTCGTGGTGATCGCCAGTCATCTCAAAGCCATGTTCTTCGATGAAAGCGGTCATGCGTGCCATGGTCTCCGGCTCGGTTGAATAGGGCCCGATGTGGGTCGCTTGCACGCACCGTCCCTCGGTGAGGGTCTGCACGCGCACTTCGGCCAAGCGTGGCGGGTTCTTTTTGGCGGCGACACGCTCGCGGACCTCGTCGACCAGCTCACCTGAGACTTCGGGTGGCAGGAAGCTCATGAGCTGCCACGACATCGATTCGAGATCAACGGGCGAATCGCCCGGCGGTCCATCGGGGGTTCGGTAGATTCCCTCCAGGGGCATGACTTGATAGGAGAGATCGAGCTGCTTCTTGGCGGCGAACTTGGTGCCATAGGCCAGTGCCATGAGCGTGCCGACAGTCTCGCGGAACGCTTCTCCGCCAACGCCGCCCTCGCCGTCGATCATGAGAAAGCGAAAACGCGGGACATCCACGAAACCGAGCGTCTTGGGGCTCGGTTTGTAGAGATGGCCGTACTGTTTACGGATGTTCAAGAGAGGCATGGCGTCAGATGCCCTTCGCTATTCGGGACGAAGCTCATCCTCTTTGACGACGTGAGTCTTGATGTTGGCCACGAGAGTGGTCAGAGCTTCGAGCACGTTGGGTCGGATATCGCCGGCCACCATGACGTACATGATGTCGTCGCCAACCTCGAGATGGCCTGAGTTGAGCCACGCCTTCACCTGGGTGATGCCCTTCATCTTGCCCGCTGCGGCGACCGCTTCATTGAAGCCGGCCTCATCGTACGTGAGGTCCATTCCGGTCACGGGACGCCCGTCGCGCGAGTACGAACGCACGACGCCGTTGTGTGCCAGGTACATTCCCACGTCTTTCGAGGAGGCGGACGCCTTCAGCTCTGCCAGCCATGCGTCAAAACCAGGGAACTCTGTCATAGCCATTGAAGCCTCCGTATTCGCCCAAAGCGTGTATTCAGCATAGCCCGACCGAGGCGGAAGGCCTAGGCGCCGTACCCAACCGCGGTCGTGCGACTATCTTCGCTTGCCGCTCTTCCCTGCCGACGAGGGATCCAGCAGCAACGGTACGTCACCTGAGCGGATCGAGCCGCGGTACAGGTCCTCGCCGAAGCGCTCGAAAGCAGGCACCGTGACCATCCCGTCCACGCGACTCGCGATCCGCGCCAGCAACTCGTCGTCGGACAGCTCAGTGTCACTGGCGAGCATTACGATGTTTCGTGTGTTGTCGCGTGGATCGGTGCCCACGCCCACGGGGAACGTCCAGATGTTGCGCCATACGTTACGTGCGGTGCGGTGCAGGCTTCGGAACAACTTGCTGTGGGAGCCGTAGACCGAGCCGATCACGTTGTAGACGATCACGCCGTCGGGTGAGAGGTGGTCGCGACAGAGCCGCAGGAACTCCTCGGTCATGAGGGGGCGGGGGATGTGGTCGTCGTTGAATGCATCGATGATGATGATGTCGTAGATCTCGTTGCTGCGCGTCAGGTGCGCGCGGCCCTCGTCGTTGAAGACGTGGATGCGTTCGTCCTCCGGCAGGGCGAAGAATGCGTAGGCGACCTCAATGACCTCGTCGTCGAGTTCCACGGCGTCGATGTGCATGGTCAGGTAGTCGCGCCACATGCGCTTGACCACGGAGCCGCCGCCCAGCCCGATCACGAGCGCACGCGTGGCGTCGGGCTTGATCGCGAGGGAGAGGTGAAAGTAGCCCACGTACTGGATATCGGTCTCATAAGGGTCGTCCATACGCATGGATGACTGCTCGTTGCGCTCGAACTTGAGCAGGCGCACGCCATGGCCCTCAGTGATGCGAATGCGGTGATATCCGGAATCGTGGGTGTACATGGGCCTCTCGAGACGGGCGTGCGCGGGCGATGCCCCGCAACAGTAGCAGAGGAGGTGTCTGGGCAACGATGCTTTCATCGGCTGGGCTGTGGCGGGGTATCCTTGCTAGTGAGTATTCCCGCAGCGACATTCTCCCCTAAGGAGCCCCGCATGTCCGAGCTCTATCGCTTTATGATCGTCGACGTATTCACCGAGACGGCGTTCGCCGGCAATCAGCTGGCCGTCTTCACCAACGCAAAGGGTCTTTCCGACGACCGGATGCAGACGATTGCGCGCGAGATGAACTACTCGGAGACCACGTTCGTGCTGCCGCCCGAGCAGGATGGTGACCTTCGCATCCGCATATTCACGCCTGCGCGCGAGCTGCCGTTCGCCGGCCACCCCGTCCTGGGAACCGCGTTCGCTGTGGCGGGGCCGCTTCAGAGTGTGCTCATGCGCATGGAGACTGGCTCAGGCTTGGTGCCGGTGCTGCTGGAGCGCGAGGGCGCCAAGATCGTGTTCGGCAGCATGCAACAACCCGTTCCCACATGGAAGACGTTCGAAGATGCCGACGAGCTCCTCGCAGCGCTGGGTGTGGCAGGCTCAGAACTTCCGGTCGAGGTCTACGACAACGGCATCCAGCACGTGTTCGTCACACTCTCTTCCGCCGACGAGGTCGCCGCGCTGCGGCCCGACGCGGCGCGTCTTTCGGCTGTCGCCGACGGCGCGGGTGTGAACGTGTTCTCGGCAGATGGCGATCGCGCCACTACGCGCATGTTCATCACCGACCTCGACATGGGTGAGGATGCTGCCACCGGTTCCGCGGCAGGACCCCTTGCGCTGCACCTCGCGCGTCATGGGCGCATCGAGTGGGGGAGCGAAGTCGTTATCTCGCAGGGCGCGTCGATCGGTCGGCCCAGCACGCTCCACGCCACCGTCGAGGGTAGCGAGCAGGAGATCTCGTCGGTAGCCGTTGGTGGCTGTGCGGTCGTCGTGGCACGGGGCGAGATGCGCGTCTAGC
>DFBG01000131.1 GCA_002367305.1 Actinobacteria bacterium UBA3086
CCATCAATTCCACGAGCTCAGCCTCGACATCTCCCGAGATCGCGTTCGTACCGCCCAGGATGATGGCTTCTCCCGCGCCAAGGCGTTCGATCTCGCCCATGACGATCTCAGGAATGGCGCTGGTATCCACGAGAAGGATCGGAGCATTGATGGCCCCAGCCAATGCAGTGCCGCCCAACGCGTCAGGCCAGTTCCAGGCCGTCGCTATCACGACGGCGTCAGAGCCCTCTGGGAACGCCTTGGCGGATGCGTCCACGGCTGTGTTAAAACGATCCTGCCCAGCGACCGGCTCTGGATCGTAGGGGCGAAGCGGAGCATCCGTGAAAACGCGAAACCCGTACTCGCCCGTGTAGTACATGTCACGCGAATGGACCTGAACATAGAGCGTCTCGTCGGCAGACGCCGAGTATTCGAGATGAGAGTAATAGCCTATGCCGTAATCATCGTCGTACGCGAGCTCTGTGACACCGTCAGGCCCGTACAGATAGACCTCGGTGTCGGAGTCATCGGTAAGCGCCGTCGGGAGAGTCTCAACATAGTACGTGACTCCTGCGACCGCTTCGAACGACACCCAATCCTCATCATCAACAACGTGGATGGTGTGCGACTGGTCAGCGCCGCCCACAACGAACGGCGTAGCCGTGAGCGAGGTATCATCGGACTCATACTCGTCAGCTATGGCGTCAGCAGTGACGCTGAACGTGTACGACCCAGTCTCGCCCTGGTCGTATGAGATGACCTGCGCGAACAGAGTTTCATCGGCATCAGCCACGATCTCCAGGTACGAGTACAAGTCTTCGCCGTCATCGTCGTCATACCTCAACTCTGTCGTGCCGTCCGATTCGTAGAGATAGAGTTCCGTATCCATACCATCGCCGTAACCGGTGGATACGTAGTACGTGACTCCGGAAAGCACTTCGAAGGACATCCAGTCCTCGTCCGCGTTAAAATGGATCGTGTGCGACTGCGCCGGTGCATTCACCGGAACGGGAGTCGCCATGGTGAAGCTGTTGTCGTTCTCATACTCGTCAGCGTCGACCTTATGTGCCTCGTATTCATCCAATGAATTCTCTATGTGGATCACATAATCGCCGGTCTCCATGAAGTCATAGCCGATGACCTGTACGTACAGCGCGCTGTCAGCGACGGCGGTGTATTCGATGTGAGAGTACCGAGCGTCCTCTGCGGCATGACCGGCATCATCATTGTGTTCAAGCTCGGTGACACCATCGGCGTCGTAGAGATACATGTCTGTATCCGTACGATGATCCGAACCGGTCGTGATCCAGTAGGTGCCACCTTCGATCGCCTCGAACGTGATCCAATCCTCGTCTCCGAACACGTTGAGAGAGTGCGACTGTGGCTCGTCGTTGAACACGATGGTTGAGGCTGTGGCAGATGTGTTGTCGGATTCGTACGCATCGCCAAAGCCAATAAGCGGCGCTGGCGGAAGCCCGGCAGCCTTCACGGACGCAGCTTCCACGGACGATTTGCTCTCCTTGAGAGATTGCGCAGTACTGGCTCCCTCATCAACCGATGCCGGAGCGGCAATGGATGTCGCTGGCATGCAGCACAACGCCACCATCAGCGTTGAGACAACTACCGCCAGTGCCTTGGAGCGCAGTGTCCTACGTGCGTATCCCATACGGTTTCTCCCCTTCTCATAGTGTCATGATCTTCGATTCGTGCACAGGGCGCAGGGTCGTCGCAACGTCATTGCGTGCATTCTGCGGTAGTGCCCCCCTGCCCATCCAGAAAATGGTACACCTACAGCTACGCCGCAACAAGAACCAGTGGCTTCAGATTCAATCAGAATGTCCTCATGAGGGATCAAGCACGGTTACGCGCGGTCCACACCCAGCGCGTCGCTGAGTGAGCGCACATACTCCTCGACCGCGACCGGATCTGCCTGTCTGCGCACGATGGCCGATCCCACCACCACGCCGTCAGCTGCATCGCCCACCGCACGTGCCTGCTCAGGAGTTGCGATGCCGAAGCCGACTGCAACGGGCAACTCCGTGTTCTGTTTCACTCGGGCCACCAGATCCACCAGATCAGTCGGCAACTGCGAACGCTCGCCTGTGACACCGGTTCTGGACACGCAGTACACGAAGCCAGAAGAAGCAGCACCAACCGTGGCCAGACGATCCGATGTGGACGTAGGCGCGACCAAGAACACCGTATCAAGACCCTCTGACATGGAGAGCCACTCCCCCGCCTCGTCGGCGGGCAGGTCAGGGATGATGAAACCAGCCACGCCCGCTTCGAGAGCCCGCTTTGCGGTCTCCGCGTATCCGAGACGCATCACCGGGTTGAGATAGGTCATGAGAGCGATAGGTGGTGCCTGCATTGCGGGCACCCCGGGGTCACGCGTGAACGCGGCGGCCACCTCCAGCGCCTCGGACAGCCCAAAACCATCTGCAGCCGCCTGCATCGCGGCACGACCTGCGCGCGCGATCACGGGGCCATCCGCAAGCGGATCGCCATACGGGACGCCGAACTCGATGATGTCCGCACCTCCGCGCGCGGCGGCGCGTATCGCTGCGAGCGACGTCTCGAGATTGGGATAGCCGGCCATGAGGTAGGCTACGAGCGCCGTGCGCCCCGAAGTGAATCCCTCACCCAGACCGCTCATCAGAGCCCCGCTTCTCTCACGATATCCATGTCCTTGTCTCCTCGGCCGGAGACGGTGAGTGCCACGTGTGCATCGGGGCCCAACTCGCTCGCCAGTCGTGGCAGCAATGCGAGTGCATGCGAACTCTCAATGGCCGGGATGATGCCCTCGGTCTGCGTGAGCAGGGCGAATGCCTCAAGCGCCTCCGCGTCGGTGACGGGCAGGTACTTCACCAACCCCTCGTCGGAGAGATATCCGTGCTCTGGCCCTATGCCAGGATAGTCCAGGCCCGCCGAGATCGAGTATGCCTCCAGAGGATTGCCACGCTCGTCCTGCAGTAGATATGAGTAGAAACCGTGCAACACGCCGGGCGTACCACCGGCGATCGAAGCACCGTGCTTGTCGGTGTCCAGCCCCAGACCTGCCGCTTCCGCGCCGTAGAGCTTGGGCAACCGTTCGCGCGGGACCTCGCGCAGGAACGGGTAGAACGTGCCGATCGCATTGCTGCCTCCGCCTACGCAGGCGACAACCGCGTCCGGCAACTCAACCCCCTTCGCGGCGAACTGCACGATCATCTCGTCGCCGATCACGCGCTGAAACTCGCGCACGATCTCGGGGTACGGATGCGGGCCCAGTGCGGAGCCCAACACGTAGAACGTGTCCTCGACCCGCTCCACCCAGTGGCGCATTGCGGCGGTAACCGCGTCGGCAAGCGTACCGCCACCCTCGTCGACCGGTACGACCTCGGCACCCAGCAGCTTCATCTTGTAGACGTTGAGCGCCTGCCTGCGGATGTCCTCGACTCCCATGAACACGACGCACTCCTGCTCGAACAGGGCGGCCGCAGTGGCTGTCGCCACGCCGTGCTGACCCGCGCCTGTCTCGGCGATCACGCGCTTCTTGCCCATGCGTTTCGCAAGGAGGCACTGGCCGAGTGTGTTGTTGATCTTGTGCGCACCGGTGTGATTGAGGTCCTCACGCTTGAGCCAGACCTCGGCGAGACCTACTGCCTTGGCCAGTCGATTCGCACGGTAGAGTGGCGACGGGCGACCGACGTAGTCAGCGAGCAACGAGTCGAACTCCGCCTTGAAGGCAGGATCATCGCTCGCCTCGCGGAACGCAGCGTCGAGCTCGCGCAGCGCCGGCACGACGGTCTCGGGCACATAGCGACCACCGTACGCCCCGAAGAACCCGCGCTCATCGGGAACCGCGTAGTCGCTTCCCTGCTGCTTGGAATCGATTTCGCTCACTTGGAAACCTCCTGATTGGCCGCCCGCACCGCTGCGACGAATTCACGTATCTTGTCCTGGTCCTTGCGCCCTGGCTCCGCCTCGACGCCTGACGAGACGTCCACGGCGTAGGGTCGCAACGCACGGATCGCGTCGGCCACGTTGCCTGAATTGAGCCCGCCGGCCACGAACACGGGCAGCGGCACATCCTTCAGAGAGCCGAGAGCATCCCAGTCGAACGTCCGTCCCGTGCCACCGGCGACGCCCGGGTCGTACGTGTCCACGAGCAGACCGACAGCGGATCCCTGATACTCCGCCAGAGCGCGATCGAACGCCTCACGCGCGTTCTCGCCCGCGGCATGAATCGCCTTGATGACGGGCACGGGTGCCGTCGCGCACTGCTCCGGCGTCTCTTCGCCATGAAACTGCACGACCGATAGGCCGATGCGACGGACCGCGTCGGCCACGAACTCGGGTGCCGCGTTCACGAACACGCCTATGCGGGTCACGGTCTTGGGGACGTCGGCGAGTGCGGCGGCGGCCTGTTCTATGGTCACCTCGCGCTTGGAAGGAGCCAGCACGACGCCCAAGGCATCGACGCCCGCCTCGACCGCCATCTGAGCGTCGTTCGCATTGGTGATGCCGCAGACCTTGATCCGGGCGAATGGTGCGTTCATCGGCTGTCTCCTCTTCCCGAACGGATCGTAGGCACGCCGACGAACCCCTCAAGAACATCCTCGGGGAACTGAGCGTGCATGAGCGTCTCACCCACGAGCACCGCATCGGCTCCAGCCGCAGCGGCGACCTCGATATCGGCGCGCGTCTTGACGCCGCTCGCAGAGACCGTCACAAGGCCGGTTTCGTGAGAGGCGCGTACGATGCTGCGCGCGCGGGCGGGATCGACCTTGAGCGTATGCAGGTCGCGATTGTTGATACCCACGACACGGGCACCGGCACGGATCGCGATATCGAGTTCTTGGAGCGTGATGACCTCGACGAACGGTGTGAGTCCCAAGGTCTCTGCGAGCGCCACATACTCGGCGGTCCGTTGACCCAGCACACTCACCATGAGCAGCACTGCGTCGGCCCCGTGGCCGCGAGCCACGAACAGCTGGTTGGGGTCGACCACGAAGTCCTTGCAGAGCACCGGGATATCCACGGCGTCGGCCACATCCGAGAGATCGGTGAACGAGCCACCAAAACTCTCCGGCTCCGTGAGCACGCTGATCGCAGATGCGCCGCCGTCCTGATAGTGCAGAGCCTGCTTAGACGCCTCACAGTGCGGGGCTATCGCACCAGCGCTGGGCGAGGCCTTCTTCACCTCGGCCATCACGGCAACATCCGCCTGATCAGTCAACGCCGCCGCGAAATCCCGCACGGGTCGCGCACAACACGCCAGCCGCTCGCGATCGGCCGCGGACAGACCGCCGTACTCATCGGCGATGCGCGCCTGACGGCGCGCGACCATATCGGTCAGAAAGTCACTCATGCGTCATTCTCCATTGAGGCCCTCTGCGCCGCTTCATGCGCGAGTCGCTGAGAGATCGCGGCGAGAGCCTCGAGCGAGGCCAACGCCCGACCGCTGTCGATGGACTCACGCGCCATGACGACACCGGCGACGAGATCCTCCACCGCACCGGCCGCGTACAGTGCTGCGGCCGCATTCACGAGAACCACATCGCGTCTCGGCCCCAGCTCTCCGGCGAGGATGTCGCGCACGATGCGCGCGTTCTCGGCAGCGTCACCGCCGGCGATGTCCGCGAGCGTTCCGCGAGCGATGCCTATCTCCTCGGGCGTCATCTCGTAGGTCCGCACACTGCCACGCTCGGCATCGTACTCGGAGACCTGCGTGGGTCCACTGGCGCTCACCTCGTCCATGCCGGGATGTCCGTTGACCACGAGCACGCGTTCCGCACCCAGTCTGCCCGCCACCTCTGCCATGACCGGCGCGAGACGAGCGTCGTAGACTCCCAGGAGTTGACGCTTGGCGCCCGCCGGGTTCGTGAGCGGGCCCAGTATGTTGAACACCGTGCGGATCCCGATCTCCTTACGGGGTGTGGCCGCGTGGCGCATGCTCGAATGCAGCTTCTGAGCGAACAGGAATCCCACACCCGCCTCATCGACACAGCGCGCCATGTCGACCGGTCCCAGCGCCACGTCCACTCCAAGCGATTCGAGCACATCGGCCGATCCCGCTGCCGACGAGACCGCACGATTGCCGTGCTTCGCCACCGGCACACCGGCACCGGCCACCACGAACGCGGTCGTCGTGGAGATGTTGAAGGTGTGCAGCCCGTCGCCACCGGTACCGCAGGTGTCGATATACCCTTCGACAGTCGGGTGCACGGGCGATGCGTGCTCACGCATGGCGCGGGCGAAACCCACGATCTCGTCGGCGGTCTCGCCTTTCATACGCATGCCGATAACGAGACCGCTGATCTGTGAGGGCGTCGCCTCACCGTCCATGATCGCGCCCATGACCAGATGCGCCTCCGCCTCGGTGAGCGAGAGGCCGGACGTGACACGTTTAAGCGCATCGCCGACCGTCGCCACCGCTGCCGACGAAGCTGAGGCCCTCTGCGAACCGCCCGCTGCAGACACCGTGTCGGCCGTGCCGCTGGGACCGGACTCCGTCTCAGCCTCTCCGCAGGTGGAGAGGAAGTTGGCGAGCAGCTTCGCGCCCTCGGGCGTGAGAACGCTCTCGGGATGGAACTGCACGCCCCAGACCGGCTTGTCGCGGTGACGCAGGCCCATGACGACCCCGTCGGATGTGCTGGCCTGTACCTCGAGAACGTCAGGAACGCGCTCCGCGTCGATGCACAGCGAGTGGTA
>DFBG01000165.1 GCA_002367305.1 Actinobacteria bacterium UBA3086
ACTCATGACCACGTTCCACCGCTCACCGGGTGGAAGCATCACCTCCCTCACCAAAGGGGCCGCTGAGAAGATCATCGCGCTCTCCTGCGACCAATACGAGAGCGATTCGATCGTGGCGATCGAGTGCGACGAGCTCTCTGCCGATGTCGATGAGATATCCAGCGACGGTCTACGAGTACTCGCATACGCCATACGGGAGTTCGATGAACTACCCGCCGATCTCTCCATCGCCGAGGAGAACATGCGCTTCCTGGGACTGGTTGGCCTCATGGACCCGCCACGTCCGGAAGCAGCCGTAGCGGTAGCCCAGTGCATCTCCGCGGGCATCGTACCCGTCATGATCACCGGTGACCACCCATCGACCGCCATGGCCATCGCGCGTCAGATCGGAATCGCCCACGAGAAGACCGAGGTCGTCACGGGTCAGGAGTTGGCCGAGATGCCGCTCGACCGACTTGAAAAACGCGTTCGGGATATCCGAGTCTACGCGCGAGTCGCTCCGGAACAGAAACTCAAGATCGTGAGCGCCCTGCAGAACATTGGCGAGTTCGTCTCCATGACCGGCGACGGCGTCAACGACGCACCGGCGCTCAAACAGGCCGACATCGGCGTGGCCATGGGGATCACCGGCACAGACGTGGCTAAAGAGGCTTCATCCATGATCCTGCTGGACGACAACTTCGCCACCATTGTCCACGCGGTCAAAGAGGGTCGCCGCATCTACGACAATATCCTCAGATTCATCACATACGCGCTATCCTGCAACATCGGCGAAATCGTGACCGTACTCTTCGCTCCATTCCTTGGGCTCCCCATCCCTCTGCTCCCCATCCATATCCTCTGGATAAACCTCGTGACCGACGGCCTCCCGGGGCTCGCCTATGCTAGTGAACCCGCCGAAGAGGGCACGATGTCGAGACCTCCCCGCCCCCCGCGTCAGAGCCCATTCGCCAATGGGCGTGCGGTGCGCATGCTCTGGATCGGCGGCATGCTCGGCGCTGTAACGCTGGCGACCCAAGCGTTGGCGCTGGCCATGAACATGGACCTGGCGCACTGGCGCAGCATGGTCTTCACGGTTTTGTGCTTTGGCCAACTGGGCAACGCCCTTGCACTGCGCTCGGAGACACAGTCCGTGTTCCATCAGGGGCTGCTCTCCAACCGCCCCATGGCCGGCGCGATCCTCTTCACTGTCGTTCTTCAACTCGCGACACTCTACGTGCCGTTCCTGAACCCCGTGTTCCGCACTGCTCCTCTGAGTGCTGGCGAGCTCGGCGCCACGGCGGTCGCTTCCGTACTCGTATTCATCGGTGTCGAGATACAGAAATGGTTCGGCCGACGCTTATCAAAGTAAAACGCACTGACCAAGGCCGCTCATCTGGCTACAAATGCCGCTTGTCCTGTGAATACATGTATCCATATGGGCATACTCACCGACAATCATGACGTCGAGGACGAACGGGGGGNNATGAGTACTCGCGCGGGCATACGAGCCTTCGTCGCCCGCCTATTCCCTCACGCACCGGAGACGACACGCATCGACGAACAGCCCCCAACTCGGCTCCCCGCCGGGACTCTCCACGGAGAGACTCTCTCGCTCGTCGCTCATGATCTCCGGGCTCCCCTCACGATCATCATGGGCTACCTCGACCTGCTCGAGCAGCCCTTGGATGAAGAACGCCGACGCCAAGCCTTGGACGGTGCACGCAGCTCCACCCAGCACATGAATGAGCTCGTGAACGATCTCCTGCGCACCTCTTGCTCAAATTCGGGCCTAGCTCCGGAAAGTCTGCGCCCCGTAGCCATGAGTGATGTCGCTCGCGAAACGGTTTCCTGGTTCCGACAGGCATGCGGTCGAGACATACAACTGGACGCCCCTGATGCCGGCCTCACCCTCGGCGAGGAGAAACGTCTGCGTCAGGCCCTGATGAACCTGGTCGACAACGCCGTGAAGCATTCTCCCATCGACAGCACGATCCTCGTTTCAGTTCACTGCGACAACGGACATGTCATCTGTGCGGTGGAAGACGATGGACCGGGAATCCCGGAGACTCAACGAGAGATGATATTCGAGCGATTCACTCGTCTGGGGTCAGACGAGGTGAAACCTCCGGGAGTCGGCCTGGGGTTGCACATCGTGCAGGCGATCGCTGAGAACCATGGTGGCCGGATCAGGGTGGAAGACGCGACAGAAAGCTCTGGGGCGCGCTTCATTCTTGACCTCATAGCCGCCGATGAGTCGATCGAGACCTCATGATCCAGGCCCCTCGCTCACCGCTCCAGAGCTAGACCGACAAGCACCTCACACAGACGAGGGAACTCAAGCCCAGCAGCCTTGGCTGCATCCGGAAGAAGGCTCGTGTTGGTCATGCCGGGGATCGTGTTGACCTCCAGCATCTCCACCGCGCCGTCGGCTGTTACGATCATGTCGGCACGTGACATGCCGCGGCAACCAAGCACCTCGTGCGCTTTGATCGCGAGTCGTTCGCATTCGTCGATGAGTTCCTGAGAGATTCGTGCAGGGATGATGTGCTTGCTCATGCCGAACACGTACTTGGAATCATAGTCGTAGAACTCATGCTCGGCGACGATCTCGATGGTGGGCAGTGCAACGACCTCATCATTGCCCAGCACCCCGACCGTGACCTCGACGCCGGTCACGAACGCCTCGATCAAGATCAAGTCATCGTGCGCGAATGCGGCCTCTATCGCCGCAGGAAGTTCCTCGGGCGTGTGTGAGATCGTGACACCGATGGCAGACCCCTCGTTCGCAGGCTTCGCCAC
>DFBG01000123.1 GCA_002367305.1 Actinobacteria bacterium UBA3086
GTCACTCCAACATGAAACATGCTACTGATCTCAAGCGTGGGATTCGTCATGCACAAGGCGTGTCTTGGACTACACCGACGGGTGCGCACGAAAAGCGCACTACTCCCCCGGGAGTACGTCACAGGGATATCGCGGGCATGACGCTAGGAGTTCTAGGCGCCCGGAACTACCAGCCCCGCCTCGTACGTCATGACCACCAGTTGAGCTCGATCGCGCGCGCCGAGTTTCATGAAGATTCGGCCCACGTGCGTCTTCGCGGTCATGGGGCTGATCACGAGCTTCTCGGCGATCTCGTCGTTGCTGAGGCCGTGTCCCACGAGCACGAGGACCTCGCGTTCACGCTCCGTGAGCGACTCGAGCTCTGCCGAGGAGAACTGAGCGGTGTCCGGCCGTTTCACGAACTCCTCGATCAACCTGCGGGTGATCGATGGCGAGAGCAGCGCGTCACCCTTGGCGATCACGCGGATCGCGTCGAGAAGGGCCGTCGGCTCCGTGTCCTTGAGAAGGAAACCGCTCGCCCCAGCACGCAGCGCCTCATACACGTAATCGTCGATATCGAACGTGGTGAGCACGAGGATGCGCGGGCACGAAAGCGAGGGGTCCTTGAGGATCTCGCGAGTTGCGGCCAACCCATCCACCCGGGGCATGCGGATATCCATGAGAATGACATCCGGCTCGGACTCAACCGCCATCCGAATCGCCTCGTCGCCGTCCGCAGCCTCACCTACCACCTCGAGGTCGGGCGCATTATCCACGAGGACCTTGAAACCGGCTCGCACCAGCGCCTGGTCATCGACGATCAGAACACGAACGCTCATCTCACACCGTCCCCACAGGAATCGATGCCGTTATGACGAATCCGCCGTCCGGACCGGCGCTCCAGGAGAACTCCCCGCCCAGCGCTGCCACACGCTCGCTCATGCCGACGAGCCCATGCCCGCCGCCCTCGGTCATATTCTTGGCAGGACCGACCCCGTTGTCGGCGATCTCCATATGCAGGGTATCCCGCGCGGACAGCGTCACCTCTATGTGATCGGCCTGCGAATGGCGCACGACGTTCGTGAGAGCCTCTTGGACTATGCGATAGGCAGACGTGGAAATCACCGCGGGCAAGCCCTCGATGTCACCCTCCGTATTGAGATCCACAGTGAAACCAGCGTCTCGGATGCTTTCCACGAGATCGTCCAGCCGACGAAGATCGGAGACCGGAGCGAGCGGGGCGTCTTCCGGACCCGTACGCAACACGTCGATCATGGAGCGCAGGTCCCTGAGGGCGTCGCGGCTCGTGGAGCTGATGCCCTCGAGCGATGTGCGCACCTGCGCCGCGTTGGTATCGAGGACGGAAAGTGCTGCACCGGACTGAACGGCCACGATCGAGAGGCTGTGCGCCACCGTATCGTGCACCTCACGCGCAATGCGCACACGCTCTTCGTTCACCCGGCGCAATGCCTCTTCCTCACGGGTTCTCTCGGCTTCCAGAGCTCGCATCTCAACCGCGGCCACATACTGCCGACGAGTTCGCGTCGCATCGCCGAAGAGGGCTGCGGCGATGACGACAACGAAGATCATCGCAACGTCGGCCACCCATCGAGCTTGCCCGAAAGTCGAGAGCATGATGCCCGCGGTGGTTCCCGCAGCGAACATGGCGTAGATGGCGGTCCTGCGCCGGTCCGAATGTACCGCCACCGTGTACATGGCGACCATGGGACCGAACGCGATTGTGGAAGCGGGAAACGGTCCGACGACATACGCAGCCGTCGCCAGGCTCACGACGACGAGCACGGGGCCCGGGAACCTGCGGCGCATGGCCAGAGGAAGCGTGGTGGCGACAGCGAGCACATACGCGAGCGTAGACGGTCCACGCATGATCGCTGGACGGAAGGCTTCAGGCCCGCCAATGCGACCACCCATCACACGCAACGGCCCCAGCACAAGCGCGGTCAGTACGAGCGCCAAAGCGATATCGGCCACCCAGGGGTTGAGCTGTTCCACGCGTTTGCGCAGTGAGGTGATCTTATCCATGTGACCATCGTATGCCAGCGTGGTGGGTGTTGCCCACCGCCTCCGGGAGTATCTTGGCCTACGCCGAGGGATGTACGCGCATCGGCGCCCCCGCGATGCACGCAAGGGCGCCGATGTGATCTTGATATGTGAATGTAGAGGCCGCTTGGGTTAGAGGCGAGCAGGCGCTAGCGTCGACCACCCATCATCTTTCTCGCGATGCAGTGGAGCAGAACTCCGCCGAACATCATGGCGAGAAGTGACGCGCCGTGCGCGTGAGCGGCACGTGCGCGGCTCTCGCGGGCTGCTGCCTGCGTGAACTCATCGTCGGCAAAGCGAGGATCGTCGGCCAAAGACTCGGTGCGACCATGGCCGCAACATCCGTGATGGTGATGCATAGTGATTCTCCTTGTTTGTCGTGTTGCTGATTGCATGTCAGTAGTAGCGGACTACTCGTCACCCGCGAGGACCTCGTAGATGCCCCTGCGTGCTTCGACCAGAACGTCGGCAGTCTTCTCCATGTGGCCGACGGACCCGGAGCGTCCTACCTGTACCGTTGCGGTCATGAGCGCATGAAACGCTTCGCGCAGACGCTTGGCTGGGTCAGACTCAACGGCCATCTCGTCCCACGGCGCCTGATCGGGCAGCGCCTCAGCGTGAGCGAGGCCCGCTTCCGTGAGTGTGAAGATGCGTCGGCCGCCATCCTTCTCGCTCGTGACCAGTCCCTGCTTCTCAAGCGACTGCAGTGTCGGGTAGATGGAGCCCGGGCTGGGACTCCACGCGCCGTCGGTACGTTCGGAGAGTTCCTGGATCATCTGATACCCGTGCATTCCCTGCTCCTTGAGCAGAGCGATCACAGCCGACTGGACATCGCCGCGGCGGGCCCGGCTTCCCGGACCTATGTGCATGCCGTGGCCGAATGCCGAACCGTGACCGTGTTGCTTGTGGTGGGGGTGCATTCCTGTTCCTCCTTTGTGCGAGTTAGCGATATATCGTGAGTTATCGTGATATGAGCGAACGGTGTGCCAAGATACCTGAGGAATCAAAGGGAATAGACACATAGACCCGCACATCAAGAAAGGCTCCCTATGAGCGCGCTCCAAACGACCGACAGACGCCCGCCTTTCTCTCACCGCCTCACCAAGATCTGGCGCCCAGCCCTCTACCAGGACGGCCGAAAGAGTCGCGGCTACTTCGAGGGCTGGTACTTCAAGTTCGTCGACGCCGCAACACAGCAGCCCGTCGCCGTGATCCCGAGTAGCACTGGATCCCAAGGGCACGACCTCTAGCAACTTTGTCCAGCTCATCCGTCCCGGAGGGCGCACGTCGTATTGGGAGTTCCCCGTCGGCGAGTTCCGCTATGCACCCGATCACTTTGAGATCGAAGTCGGAGACTGTTCCTTTTCGTCGCAGGGACTGTCGCTGAGTCTGGACGGCGACGCGGGCACGGTCACCGGCGAGTTCTCCGCATGGACCACGAGGTCTCAGGCTCCCTATCCATGGACGGCGAGCTCGTCGATTACACGGGCGGCCGTGGCTATGTGGAGAAGGACTGGGGTCGCTCGTT
>DFBG01000064.1 GCA_002367305.1 Actinobacteria bacterium UBA3086
CGAGCACATCGATGCCGGTCTGGCTGAGGACGCCCCCAAGCCCAGTCGCCACGTGCACTACGGCATGACTTCGAGCGACCTGGGCGATACCGCACTCTGCTATCAGATGACGCAGGCGATCGACATCCTCATCGCCGACGTGCGCCGCATCGGCGCGATCTGCAAGCGCCGTGCATTCGAGACGCGCGATATGCTCTGCGTCGGCCGTACACACGGCATCCACGCCGAGCCGATGACCATGGGCATGAAGTTCGGTCGCTGGACCTGGTCCATGAAGCGCGCCGAGGAGCGTCTGGTCCGCACCCGCGACATGGTCGCCACCGGCGCCATCTCCGGTGCGGTGGGCAGCTACTCCAACATCGATCCGTTCGTGGAGCAGTACGTCTGCGACAAGTTGGGCCTCACGCCTGACCCGCTCTCCACGCAGGTCATCGCTCGCGATCGCCATGCGCAGCTTCTGGCCGTGCTCGCCACCGTCGCCGCTTCCGCCGAGGAGATCGCGACGGAGGTTCGCGCCATGCAGAAGTCCGACACCCTCGAGGCCGAGGAGCCGTTCGCCAAGGGGCAGAAGGGTTCGTCGGCCATGCCGCATAAGCGCAACCCGATCACGGCTGAGCGCGTCTGCGGACTCTCTCGCGTGATCAAGGCCAACGCGCAGGTGGGCTTCGACAACGTGGCTCTCTGGCACGAGCGCGACATCTCGCACAGCTCCGCCGAGCGCGTAGTACTCGCTGACTCCACCATTGGCCTCGACTACCTGCTGGGCAAGCTCGAGTGGATACTCGACGGCATGGTGCTCTATCCCAAGCGCATGATGGCCAACCTCGAGGCCACGCGCGGACTCATCTACTCCAGCCGCGTGCTGCTTGCGCTCGTGGACACCGGCATCACCCGCGAGGACGCCTACGACATCGTGCAGCGCAACGCCATGAAGGTTTGGGACGACGTGCAGAACGCCGTTGATGGCCCCACCTACCGAGAGAACCTCGAGGCGGACGCCGAGTGCACGCTCACAGATGCGCAGCTCGATGAGATCTTCGACCCCTGGCAGTTCCTGCGCCGCATGGGCGTGGTCTTCGATCGGCTGGAGAAGGTCGAGTTCTAGGATGGCCGACGAACCTCGGATACCGCTCGACTTCACCCGTCTCTCACCAGAGGAGATGGTGGAGCGATCCCGCGCGCTGCGGGACGAGTTCGCGAGGCGCAGGTCCGTGCGCGACTTCGATCCGACTCCCGTTCCGCGCGAGGTGCTCGAGAACGCGATCTTGGCAGCCGGGTCGGCTCCCAGCGGAGCGAACATGCAGCCGTGGCATTTCGTCGTCGTCACTGATCCGGAGATCAAGCATGAGATCCGCGAGTTGGCGCAAGAGACCGAGCGCAGTTTCTACGACAAGCGCATCACCGACGAGTGGCGTGGCGCGCTGGAGCCCCTCGGGGTCGACACGACCAAGCCGTTCTTGACTGGGGCACCCGCGCTCATCGTTGTCTTCCGCCGCAACTTCGTGGCCGATGAAAGCGGCAAGCTGCACAAGACCTACTACCCCATGGAGTCGACCGGACTTGCCACGGGGATGCTCATCGCGGCGCTGCACATGGCTGGACTGGCGACGTTGCCCTACACGCCGAGCCCCATGGCGTTCCTGCGAGACGTGCTTGAGCGACCCGAAACGGACTACCCGTTCCTGGTGCTCGCAGCGGGCTATCCCACCGCCGACGCGACTGTTCCGGCGATCACTCGCGAGCCGCTGGAGAGCATCGCGACGTTTGTTGATGGCGACTGACCGTGCGTAGCTAGGGCAGGTCAGCTTGGCTGTGGCAGTTGAGGCACAGATTGTCGCCTGTTTCGACGAGCATCTTCACGTTCTGCGTCTCGTGCGGGAAGCTCTGGAACAGTGGATTGTCGGTACCTGCGTCGCCATCGGTCAATCCATCGCCGAACCGGTAGACATGGGCCGGCTCGACCGCTCCTACCTCACCCACTGATCGGCTGTCCTCGTGACACTGCTGACAGATGGGTGCGTGGCCGGTCTGGTCGGCGGTTCTTGGTGAGGGCATGACGTAGCCCCGGTTGTGCCACTCCGCCCCCGGCAGACCACCGAGACGACCCAGTGTGCCAAGAGTGGTCTCGGAAGAGACGTCGCTTATCACGATGGCGACGTTGTCATACGTGAAGGGGTCGGCATTTGTAGCCGAGGTGTCGACCGAGTGGTTCATCACTGAGGGCAGTCCAGATTCGCGCCCTTGGTGACAGCCCGCGCACCAGTCCGAGCCGTACTCCAGGACGGAGCGGTCTGAACCGATGGGCTTGCGGCGCAGTAACTTCGAAGAGCTCCAGTCCGTGAGCCAGTTCTCATCGGTCTCATGCCAGCGCACGCGCTCTCCGCTGAAGGGATCGACAACGTCCGCTCCGTGAGGGCTGTGACAGTCGCCGCAACTCAGAGTTTCGTTCACACCGCTGAACGTGGCGCTGCGGTCTGCGCCGTTCAGGGCACTTCCTCCCGGAATCGTGCTGGTCACGTCTACGCGGTGTGTACTGCCTACCGCCAGACCGCGGGCGGCGATCGCACCGTATACGCCGTTGCCGCCGCTCCCGTCGTGGCACACCATGCAGTTCTCGGTCATGGTCTGTTTTGCCAGCAGCTTCACACCGCCCACGGGCGCGTTGTGCACGCTGTGGCAGATGGCGCACTTGCGGCTGGTCGTTGTGTATCCCTCGTGCGGACCGGATCGCGTTGAGAAGGGGAGGTCCTCGCTGTGGCACGCTGTGCACTCGACAGGATCGCCTTCCCATGTCGCATCGTCTTCGAGGAAAGCGAAGGCGTGTTCGCCGGTGCATGAGACGATGAGCAGTGCGGTCGCGATAAGTACGGTGTGCCTGCGTGCAAGCTGGCGTATGCGTGTTCGTGGGCGCCGCATCCGGCTAGCGTTGAAGAACATGCAGCACGCCTTTCCAGCCGAGGGCGATGAGCGAAGCCATCCCTGCGGCGAGCGGGACCGCGGGAGGAATACTCCCCGAGGGGGCGGGGGCGAGCGGCTGTGTATCCGGTGCGCTGGTGGTGCGGCTGTCCGCGGGTACCGAAGGCTCACCATCGGCTGGCTGGCTGGCGAGGGTGACCAGCATGGCAAGTTCGTCTTCGGGGCGTGAAAGTGGCGTCACCCCGAGCTCGGACCAGTCGGATAGGCTTGGGAGTGAGTCGTTTATGGTTCTGGACCAGCCGGATAGGCGCCGAGACAGCGATGTGTCGGCTGCAGGTGCTCTGATCTCATCTGAGCCGATGTCGTAGCCGCTGTCCTGCGGGCGGTCATCTCCGTCGATGTCGTCGGTAGGCGAATATGCGGCGCTTGCCTGACCCTCACACGGAGAAACGCCTTGCAGGTGATAGTCGCCCGTTGACGTGGGCGCGTTGGACGCCGCTACCGGGTTCACAAAGTAGGGATCGGTGTGAATATTGCCGATCTGGTTGTTGAAGAGGGTGAATGTCTGTGCGATGTCGGTGTACTGGACTTCGACAGTCGTGAGATATTCACCGTCGATCTGGTCGTTTGCGGTCTCGGATGATTCATTGCTCCACAGTACGCAGTTGTGAATTTGCAGTAGCTCGTAACTCGTTGTCGAGTAGATACCGCCGCCGCTTGCCGCACGGTTGCCGCTGAACGTGCAGTTGGTGATCGTGGGGTGGCCTATGAAGGCCGTGTAGAGACCACCGCCCTGCCCTAAGGCTAGGTTGCCGCTGAATGTGCAGTTTGTGATCTCGTAGTCCCCCATACCGGTGTAGACAGCGCCGCCGTTCGCAGCGCTGTTCCCGGCGAACACGCAGCGATCGATCCAGGCGTTGGTCCCATCTACGTTGCCCCAGAAGTAGATTGCACCGCCTTCGGCACCGGAAGTGTTGTTGGTGAACTCACAGTCGCTGATATGGGCATCAGCTTGGCTCGTGAAGAAGAGCGCTCCCCCTTGGCCAGAGGTGGAGTTGCCGTCGAATATGCAGCCGATGAAAGTGGAGACGCCACCACTCTCCCGCAGGCAACTTCCATTGGTGGTGTTGGAGTTGTCTTGGAACAACGTGTCGTACACACGCAAATCGATGGTGTTGTTGGTCGTCCGGATACCGACATCAGTGCTATTGCTTATCGTGCATCCGTCAATCGTGACAGGTCCTCTGGCTCCATTCTGGGCGTAAACGCCAATGGCATTGCCGTCGATGATGCAGTTCTCGATGTTTGCGATACTGAGATTCGAGAAGACTCCGTAGTTGCTATTCTGGATGGTGAAACCTGACACCGTCGAGTCCGATGGATTGCTGAGGTAGTAGTCGAAGTTGACTGCAACACCGCCCGACTCTTCGATGGTGGTGCTTGCCGGGCCGTTCACCGACTCCACGGTGATATCCCTGTTGTGGAACGCGAATCCATCGTAGGTGCCATCGTCAACCAGCACGGTGTCGCTAGTGTTCGCTGCCATGACCGCAAGCTGAATCGTCGCATACTCAGAGGGTACGTAGAGCGCGGTGTAGACGGTCAGGTTCCGGTCGGTCCCCTGGATGCCGGCAGCGGCAGCGGCGTTGTCGTCTTCGTAGTAGAAGCAGTAATTGAGCGTTCCATCACCGGGGGCGTCAGGGAAGGGGACGTTGACAGTCTTGGCAAAGATCTCGCCGTTGCTGTAGTCCCCGTCGATCATGTCGGGGTTGTCCGCGCTCACCAGGTCGTCCATCACGAAGCGTTCTCCGGCCTCATACACGCCGTCATCATCCAGGTCGATCCAGACCTGCTTGACGCCAGGGGCATCGTTGTTTGCATCGGTGTATGTCACGCGGAAGGTGAACGGTTTGGTCGCCGCTTGCCTGTCAGGATTGACCCCGTCGTCCGCGTACTCCGCCTCTCCAGTCCAGTCGAGCGAGGGCGCGAGGTTGATGTCTTGCAGAACCGTCACCGTCGCCACCTCAGATTGGGTCAGAGTTGTACCGTCTGAGCCTTCGAAGTAGTAGGTGAGCGTGTCGTCGCTCATGCGTGTGAGCGTTGTGATCTGGTTGTAGCGCTTCCCGGACTCGACACTGGGGTCTCCCAGGTCTGTCATGAGAATCGACTCGCCGGCGTCCTCATAGTCCCCGTCGTCGTTCTTGTCGATTCTGAGTGATGGCGCCCCGCCGACCGGGCCTTCGCCATCTCCGTCTCGGTACGCGATGCGGAACTCGTAGTCGGTGATGGCGGTGGTGCCGCTGTTGGGTGTAACTCCGTCAGAGAAGTAGCCGACGTCCCTTGTCCACAGCAGCTCAGGATCGGCATTCTCCACGGTGAGCGTCCTTGTGGGAGAGCTGGAGACGCCGGTGACCCCGTCCGAGGCCTCGAAACGGTAGTCGAGCTGATCGTCACCGGCCTTGGCAGGCGTGAGCGTGATGCTGTAGGTGTTGCCGTTGTAATAGGTCGAGTCGCCGGGTATCTCCGCTGTCATCAGCATGGTCTCACCGACGTCCCCGAAATCACCGTCGGCGTTCAGGTCTAGGAGAAGTGTCACGTATAGCGGCGCGTCGTTGTTCCCGTCCGCATAGTTGATCTTGAATATCACAGTCCCGTCAGTGGAAGCACCGTCAGGATTCACGCCATCATCTTCGTATCCCGACGCTCCAGCCCAGGCGAGCACCGGAGCCAGCCCATAGTCCTGCCACAGAGTTCTCGGTTTGTCCGAGGTATTCAAACCGCCATGACATCCAAGACAGAGGTTCCCCGCGGTGCCGGGGCTCCATATCCACCCATCGCTCATAGCGAGCGTGACGTCCTCGGGGTTGGGAGGAGTCGGATTGCCCTCCCACGCCGAGACCTCATCGTCCAGATACCACATCTTCAATCCAGGGGTGCGCGTGACTGTGTCGCTGATGAGCGAACCATCCTGGATCATGCCTAGGTACTGGGAGCCGTGGACGTTGTGGCACGTCACGCAGTTGATGCAACTTGTGTTGGGCCCGCTCCAATCAGCAGACCAGCGGAACTGGTTCAAGAAACCCAAATGGAACGTGTGCATGTTGTAGAACCACTTGTCGCGTACGCTGGAGTAGTACCCGGCATCCTTCCAGAAGTTCGTACGCCGATCCGAGGCGTTCTCGTTCACGAATGGATACGGGTCGTGGCATCCGGATTGGGTGCACAGTCGGTAGTTGTCGGCGCTGTTAGATACGTTGCCTCCCGGCCACGGTACGAGCATCGGGTCATCCCCGTCGACCAAGTCCAACCGGTAGTCGGTGCGGTAGTCGTCAGGCGTATCTGTGCCCACGAACGACCGGCTCTCCCCGTCGATGTGAGGCTGCGAGTAGTCATGGCAGTCGCCACATTCCAGTCCCGCACCGGTGTCGAACCCGTTGGAGGGGATGGTTTCTGAGGCGGCCAGGCCGTGTCCGGTCTCATAGAAGCCCCAGCCGGTGCCGTAGATGTAGCCCTCATCCTCATTGCCGGCGACAGGCGGAGCGTACACGCCGTCTATCAACGAGGGCTCCTCGCCGACTACGTCCGAATCCCCATCGTGGCATCCCACGCACCAGCGTTCCTTGCCTGGCGACACGGTCGATGTGGTCTCGTAGACGTGGCTTACCCAGTTGTCCTTGGCTCCCACTGACTGCTCTCCAGACGGAGCCGGCTCTGGCTCGACACCGTTGTATGACCCTCCGGGTGAGTGGCATGTGTCGCACACATCAGTCTCATCCAGCTCAATGCGACCAGAGTCGTCGGAATCCGTTCCGGATGCGAACTTGGGAAAGGCATCCTCCTCGTGGCAGTCGGTGCACTCCATTTCGCCCGGC
>DFBG01000008.1:0-1116 GCA_002367305.1 Actinobacteria bacterium UBA3086
TGGGCAGCTACATCGAGCAGGATCACGTTGAGACCGGCGCGGGCATCGTTGCCTATGCCGTCGAAGGCGATGAGGTACTGTCGCGCAGCTATCCCAACTCCCATGGTGGCGACTGGATACAGGGAGGCTGGGAGGTCATCGAAGCGATCGACCTGCCCGGCAATGCACCGCGCGTGGCCGAACAGGCCGCGGCGCTCCTCGCCGCTGAGCCCTGTCCCACCGGCAAGATCGACCTCATCATCGACGGCAGCCAGCTGGGCCTGCAGGTGCATGAGTCCGTTGGGCACCCCACTGAGCTCGACCGCGTTCTGGGCGACGAGGCGGCATTCGCGGGCACCTCATTCCTGGGCCTCGACGACCTCGACACCCTGCGCTACGGCTCCGAGCATGTGACTATCACCGCCGACGCCACCGTGCCCAACTCGCTGGGCAGCTTCGGCTATGACGACGAGGGCGTCCCCGCGCAGCGCGACCCACTCGTGAGCGAGGGCCTGCTCACCGGCTTCCTCACCTCACGTGAGTCCGCCACCTCCATCAACCGTACCAGCAACGGCTGTATGCGCGCCGACGGATGGAATCGCATCCCGCTCATCCGCATGACCACCGTGTCCCTGGAGCCGGGCGACTGGTCGTTCAAAGACCTCATCGCTGACACAGAGGACGGCCTGTATATAGAGACGAACAACTCCTGGTCCATCGACGACAAGCGGCTGAACTTCCAGTTCGCCTGCGAGATCGGCTGGGAGATCAAGAACGGAGAGCTGGGACGTATGGTCAAGAACCCCAACTACACCGGCATCACGCCCGAGTTCTGGAACTCGTGCGACGCCGTGTGCTCGCGCGACCACTGGAAAGTCTGGGGCCTCAACAACTGCGGCAAGGGCGAGCCCATGCAGGTCGCCCACGTCGCCCACGGAGCCGCGCCCGCGCGATTCCGAGGCGTGAGTGTGGGGGTGGGCCGATGAAGAACATCGACGCGACTCGCGATCTCGCCGCCCGCACCGTTGCTCTGGCGCAGGAGGCTGGCGCAGAGCAGGCCGAGGTGCTCGCCATCTCCGAGACCTCGTCGCTCACACGCTTCGCGGGGAATCGGATTCATCAGAACGTCGCCGAGAA
>DFBG01000008.1:1131-1853 GCA_002367305.1 Actinobacteria bacterium UBA3086
AACCGCCTCGACCAGGAATCGCTGTTCGCATGCTGCGAATCAGCCGTTGCGATCGCCAAGAGTTCACCGGCCGACGAGGCGTTCCCGGGCCTGCCCGAGCCCACTCCGGTCACCGCGTCAGATCGCGCGATCCAGCGCACCATCGACTTCACCGCCGCTGATCGCGCACAAGCGGCTGGAGCCATCATCGAGCAGTCGCGTGTTCGCGACCTCACTGCAGCCGGCAAGGTGCAGACCACCATCGCCGCGATCGCCATCGCCAACTCACTGGGCATCGACCGCGCCGCGCTCACCACGAGCGCCGTCGCCACTGTCCTATCCATGGGCGGACATGGCGGATCGGGCTGGGCTTCCTTCATCGGCCCGGATGCATCCGAACTCGCAGCGGAGGCGCTGGGCGATCAAGCCGCAGCACTCGCCGACCGAAGCGCTACACCGGGCATTCTCGAGGCAGGCGACTACACCGTCGTCCTCGCACCTGAAGCCGTCGGCGACCTAGTGGAGTTCTTGGGATGGATGGGCTTCTCAGCCAAAGCGGTCGCTGAGGGACGCTCCTTCATGACCGGGCACGAGGGCGAGAAACTCATGTCGCCACTCGTCTCCATCGTTGACGACGCGCTCGCATCGCACGCCATGGGACCCACGTTCGACTACGAGGGTGCCGCCAAGACGCGTGCGGCGCTCGTCGAGAACGGCGTCGTGGGCAGTCCGGTGACCGACTC
>DFBG01000008.1:1909-3469 GCA_002367305.1 Actinobacteria bacterium UBA3086
AGCATCGATGAACTCATCGGCTCGGTCGATCGCGGCGTCTACGTCACCCGTTTCCACTACGTGAACATCGAGGATCCGGTACCTGTGCTCCTCACGGGCATGACGCGCGACGGCACGTTCCTCATCGAGAACGGAAAGCTCACCCGGCCGCTCAAGAACCTGCGCTTCACGCAGAGTGCGGTGCAGGCGCTGAACAGCGTGCGAGGAGTCACTCGCGAGCGGAGACTTGTGGGCACCGAGGGCACCGCGAGCTACGTGCCCGGCCTGCTGATCGACGGCTTCTCGTTCACCGGCCAGACCGGCTAACGCGACGCGTTCTCAGCTTCCTGAGCGGCGATGATGTCCTTGACCTTCATGAGCCTCGTGAGGTTGCTGCGCTCTGCCTCCTCGAGCTTCATGCCTATGTCATGGATCGCGTCCGAGAGCTGCGGTATCAACACATGCTCCAACGCATTGACCCGCCGACGAGTGCGCTCGATCTCAGCCGCCAGCAGCTCGATCGCCTTCTCACGCTCGGCGAGTTCGATGAGCTTGGGTGCGATCGCTCCCACTGACCCCAGAGCGCTGTCCAGGATCGCCGGTGTGGTCACAAGAGAGTATCCGCCCGGCTCGGGCAGCTCCTGCACCTCGAAGACGGGTATACGCACGCTCATGACGTTCCGCTCGGTCACCTCGACCAGATCGACCGGTGCTCCGGCCGCCAGTGCCTGCACGAAGGATGCTCGGCCTGCCTCGGCACGAGCCACGGCGATGATGCCGTATGTGGCCAGAAGTTCACGCTCGACCTCCGCACGCAGTCGACGGATCTCGCCGATGCGCGCCAGGAACTCCTTCATGAGTTCGTCGAGCTTGTCCTTGAGTAGCTTGTGGCCGCGCTGCGCCACCGTGCGTCGGCGTCGGAGCTTCATGAGCTCCATGCGATTGGGGTTCACGCGCAAGGCGGGCATCAGGCGATCACCCACTCATAGAAGATGAAGATCATGAGACCCACCACGGCGACCGTGTTCACGGTTCGAAGAACGTTCACCGCACGGGACGGCTTCACGCCCCACGACAGAAGCGCACGATTGCCTGCCACCTGCAGCACGACGAGTGCCACGAGCAGCAATGCCAGAACGATCCATGTGATGGCTTGGAACATTCCTAGCCTTCCGTGTCCGGCAGATAGCGCTCCACGAACTCGTCCTTGATGCGCTTTAGCTCGGTGCGCGGCAGATGTGTCATGAGTTTCCAGCCCAGCGAGAGCGTGTCTTCGACCGTGCGCTCCTCGTGCTCGCCCTGGCGGATGAACTCACTCTCGAACGCATCCGCGAAACCGGCGAACGCCTTGTCGTCGTCGGACAGGGCGGACTCGCCCAGGATCACGGCAAGCTCCTTGGCCTGGATGCCGCGAGCATAGGCGCCGAACAGCTGGTTGGAGAGGTCCGCGTGATCCTCACGTGTCTTGCCTCCGCCGATGCCCTTCTGCTTCAGTCGCGAGAGCGACGGCAACACGGCGACCGGCGGGTAGATGCCGCGGCGGTGCAGGTTGCGATCCAGGATGATCTGGCCCTCGGTGAT